>NZ_CAWMYC010000106.1:0-89857 GCF_963872035.1 Scytonema sp. HK-05 | reverse complement strand
TCACCACTGACCTGAGTACAGGTACAGTCGGAGCCTCCTTGCGGCAATAGGTGAAAGCTGTGTGTCTTATCATCAGGCGCTGGGTAGGCGCGCACAAGCAGGAAAAGCCGTGGCTTTCTATACTGTTTGGATGGTGACACATATGTCCAGCAGCAAAATCAATAAAGCTGTCAAAAGCTGCACAAACGACAAGGGAAAACCAGCAAATCTATCTGATTTGTTTGGTAACAACGCCTTTTGGTACATACCCACAAGTGCAGAGGATGCTCCCTAAAGCTTTGCTATTTGGTATTGAATTCATGGAGTGCGAAACCACAAAACCTTGCTTTGCTCCAAACCAGCAAATAATGTTTCTTCTTATACAATAGCCAGGAGAGGCAAAGGGTACTCGTAAAAACCAGGTGTCTAACACCAGATAATTTCTAATTACCACCACAACAGGTGAAGAATTTTTACAATCTCGTCAAATCCCTGTTGATTCCAATTGGTCAAGCAAAAATTCTGATCCTCCGCGCAAACGAGCGGTTGTTACTTTGTCAAAACCCAATTTACTTGACAAAAAAAATCAAAAAATGCTATGTTAATCTGTTTATTATTTTCATTTTTATTTATTTAGAGAATAACTTTTTATACACGAATTCTGCTTTTTATATCATTTCTCAATAAATGTTTAGAAATAAAAATAACATAAGGCATCAACTTTACACGAAAATGATTTCATGTCAGACAAAAATAGTATGCTCTGAACACTAGTTAACTGTATGACTTGTTTTTACACACCTACCGCATTCATAAGCTTTGCACTGGTGTAGTGTTTACAGCTTGCACAGAGTCTGAATTCTTACTCATTAACCCACTTTTCCTATTTTAGTCAACCAGCCTTATAGCCTTCTTAAGCTACCAAAGTCTTCCAAGCGCTGAAATCTACCTTATGGCTTAGCTTGATGCCAAGGAGTCCCAGTGTGATCAACTGAAGCAATTTCCCCATGAGGCAACATCTGATGCGAACTACTCCAGATGGCGATCAGAACCTCGAAATCGATCACTCAATTAGTTTTACTCTACAAAATCTCATGATGTATTCCACAAGTCGTTCTCAAAATTCTGCCCAGTCTCATCATTCTTCCTCTACTGGACAATTGCCGCAACGACTCCTGACGCGACGCGAAATTATTCCGGCGCGGAATGACGTACTCTGGCGGATTGAGCGCGGAGCAGTTCGCACATTAACCTGGAGTGAAGACGGAACGTTTATCACTTTGGGTTATTGGGGAACTGGGGATTTGGTTGGTTATCCTTTGTCCAATGTCAAGCCGTACCAAATTGAATGCCTGACTAGCGTGGAAGTGAGTGTAGTACCACCTCATTTATGGAATCAGCATGTCGAGGCTCTATTGTCTCACATCCAACAGGCAGAAGAATTACTGAGCATCGTACACCGTAAGCCAATGTCCTTGCGCTTATGGCAATTTTTGGTTTGGCTAAGTGAAAAGTTCGGTCGCGACGTGGAGCAAGGAAAGCTAATCGACCTCAATGTGACTCATCAAGAGATGGCAGAGGTGCTAAATACAACAAGGGTTACCGTAACTCGGCTGCTCCAGCAGTTTGAGGAAGAAGGAACCCTTATACGTCACAAACGTCGCATTATTCTGCGTTTATCAAATAAAGGATGCAAATAGCCATCATGAAAAATAAGTGGTGATTAACTTGTTTTAATCACCACTCACATCTGGTACAATTCTGACAGAAAATCATTAGTAAATTCCCAAGAAAACTATATACTTTAGGGAATTATACCATGATTAAGTCGGTAGGTGTGAGTGAGACATAAATCATGAAGAAACTATTTAAGGCTAAAAACTTTCTCAAGCTGAGTCCAGTTGTTGTCGCCGCCACATTTTTCGCTGCAAATAGCGCTATGGCTTCTGAAGTCAACGAACAGGTGACTTCTGTCTCCCAGCTGACATCACAATCTGACAACCTCGGTCAAGTAACATCTGTTTCTCAGTTTTCCGACGTACAGCCAACCGATTGGGCATTCCAAGCATTGCAGTCCTTAGTAGAGCGCTACGGTTGTATTGCTGGTTATCCTAATGGGACTTATCGCGGGAACCGTGCTTTGACGCGTTATGAGTTTGCGGCTGGTTTGAATGCTTGTTTGGATCGGGTGAACGAACTGATTGCAACAGCTACCGCTGATATCGTACGGAAAGAAGACTTAGCTACTTTGCAGCGCTTGCAAGAAGAATTCTCTGCTGAATTGGCTACCCTGCGCGGTCGTGTCGATGCTTTAGAAGCTCGTACTGCTGAGTTGGAAGCCAATCAATTCTCCACCACCACCAAATTGGTTGGGGAAGCAATTTTCAACGTATCTGATATTTTTGGTAGCGATAATAGGGCTGTTCCTTCTGGTGTCAGCACGGCAGGAGCTCCCGAGTTGCAATCTAACACCATTTTCTCTGACCGAGTTCGTTTGAACTTGAACACCAGCTTCTTTGGTACAGACCAGTTGCAAACCCGTTTGCAGGCTCGCAATACTACCCCATACGGTGTGGGTGTAACGGGTACTGACATGACCCGGTTGGGATTTGACGGGGATAGGGGGAGTGGTGCTGGTCGAGGTACTAGTATAGGCTCCAACGACATTGAGATTGACAAACTCAACTACGCATTTAACTTAAGTGAGTTTATACGCATCAAGGTTGATGCATTTGGTGGGGAGTTCTACGAGAACATCAACAACTTCAACCCAGACCTCGCGAGTTCTGGTAGGGGTGCTGTCTCCCGCTTTGGTCGCTTCAACCCCATTTACCGTCAAGGTAATGGCGGTTCAGGTGCGACAATTAACTTGAATCCCAAAGGACCTATCACGGTGTCAGCGGGTTATTTATCTAATAGAGCGAATAACCCGAGCGATGGCTCAGGTCTGTTCGATGGAGGTTATTCAGCTATCGGTCAGATAGCCTTCCAGCCCAGTCAAGCGTTGAACATCGGTTTGACCTACGCTCATACCTATCAAAATACAGGAGGTACTGCTGGTGGTGGTACTATTAGCCTCTTTGACGCTACAGGTAGTCAGTATGCCAATAACCCCTTCAATGGTGCTGCCCTGAGTTCTGACCATTACGCCGTAGAAGCCGCCTTGAGACTAGGTCCCAAAATTACGATTGGTGGTTGGTATGGTTACAGTGAGGCACAAGGTAAGGGGACTGCAAGTGGTAATAATGCATACTTTGAGACCTATGCTGCTACCCTTGCTTTCAGAGACTTTGGCAGACAAGGTAGCGTGCTTGCTTTTATCTTTGGTCAACCCCCCAAAGCGACTGGCAACGATTTCATTGGGCCAGGTGGCGTTCGTCGTCAAGATAGGGATACATCATATCACCTAGAGGCGCTGTACAGACTGCAACTCAGTGACAATATTGCTGTGACCCCTGGTGTAATAGTTATCTTGAACCCAGAACACAACGACAACAACGACACCATTTATGTAGGTACACTGCGTACCACCTTTACTTTCTAAAATTAGTCATACGGCAACCCTCAGTCTTATGGAGTAGGGTTATCCAAACAAAGCCTGCCTAAGCAGGCTTTTTCAGTAATGACTCATGACTATTGATCCTTGAGATTTGTTGGAGGGCGATCGCCCTCTGGAGGCGTCGTTTTGGGGCGATCGCTACTCCAAGCCCACCACACGCAACCACAATGACACTGGTAAAATTCCTGCCATTTCCGACGATAGTCTTCTGTCATCACAGGCGAACGACGATTTATCCAGACTTGTACAGCATCCTTGCTACTTGAGTGACAGCTAGGACAGCAAAATTCATAAGCATGAATTGCTGTTTTAGTCCATTCAGGGGGGGTTGGAGCAAAAGCATCCATAGTCATCAGTTATGAGTCATATGTCATTAGCTGTATCAATTATGCATGACTATACAAAGTCTTTGGACTTGTGGTTGCCATTGAAGCCAATAAACCAGGTATTCTAAGCATATATTAAAAGGTTTTTGACTCTCCCCGCTATAAACACGCGAGGATTCTAAGCTGATTAAAAATGGAACCAAACGCTGAAATTCGCCGTTTGCTAGATTTAATGCCTGCTTCTGGTCGAATGTTGACAAAAATCGTCAGCAAGCCTGAACAGGCAAAAGTGATTGACGCAACATTTCCATTGCCTTGGAACAGTGAACGACCAATCTATATTAATTTCGATTTATGGCGTCGCCTGACGAAACCGCAACGCGATTTATTACTCTTGCGGACTGTGGGCTGGTTGACGGGAGTCAAGTGGTTTAAACCTGACATTTATCAAGCTGTGGCGATCGCCGGTCTTTTGGGTGGATTTGTAGAATCAGCCCAAGCAGATGCAGTGGGTGTAGTTGTCGCTGGTGGATTAACTACGGTGGCTATGCTTCGCATCTGGCGCACTAACCGTTCCCAGCAAACAGAGTTAAACGCCGATGAAGCCGCCATCCGTGTCGCGCAACGACGGGGTTACTCGGAAGCTGAAGCAGCAGAACATCTGTTATCTGCAATTGAGGGGGTGGCAAAGATTGAAAAGCGTTCTGGATTAGACTTTACTGAGTTGATTCGTAGCCAAAACTTACGAACAATAGCTGGTTTGTCATCAGTACGTGTTCCGGAAGACTTAGATAAGTAAGGTGGGTAGTGGTTAGTGGGGTAGTAGTTAGTAACAACCAACAACTCACAACAAATGTACAGACGCGCCATGGCGCGTCTCTAACCACAATGATACAGTTTGTATTCGTAGCCGTTGACTGCTGGTAAGGATTTCGTGTCAGCAACACAGTTTTTCACTTCCTCTGGTTCGGTAGCATAAAAGTTTACTAACCATAAGTCAAAAGGACGTGGCAGCGTCTTTAAAGTATTTTGTAAGGCAGAGGTGGAAGTACTGGGATCTTCGTCTTGATGTGCAAGGAGAAATAGAGGTGATGTGTATTTTGAATTTTCAATTGAATTTTTCATTTTAAATTCCCTGGCGATCCCCATCATTTCCCCAATGTGTACATGAGTTTTTTGGGTTGTGGAAATGAGTACAGGGACATGGGATGTTTGCTCAATGAGTTGTACAAATAAGTCTGGACGGTAATATTTTTGATAGCCTAGATTGCAGACAACAGTGATAGCGCTTACCAATCCCATTAACCAAATTATCACCACAGCTTTTTTGCCATTTATTCCCCATCTGCCTTTCGCCAATATGGGATGATGCCAACAAACTGCTAGACTTGCCCCAAGTAGAACTATGACAGCGGGAAAGTAGACAAAGTTATAACGAGCCCCCCGTGTGAGGTCAATACCAAAAAAATAGGTAAAAATAAAAAATAAAGCGATCGCCCCGACAACCAAACCAACAAACACCTGAACCATCAAACTGGTTTGTGGTTGTTTAAGCTGAACTTTAATCCCACGCACTAAAATTGGTACTGCCCAAACGAAGAAAATCAGCATTACCATTCCAGAAGCAATCACAACTGCTAACTGTGAGGCTTCTACTGGTAGCAAGGAAATCATTGTAATCCATGCGGCTATTGCTTGAAAAATTGGGTTTATCCAAGCCATTCCAGTACGTGGACTTTGAATCCATTCAGTCAACTTACCTCCATAACTGTTCTGTAAAAACACTGGTAGCCAAACTAAAGCCGCTACAAATGTACCCGCAGCAACAGCGTAGATTCGGAACCAAGGGGCTGAGGGGCTGGAGAGAGATTCCGAATTTTGAATTTTGAATTTTGAATTTTGAATTTTGAATTTTGTAGACGCCCCCTGGGCGGCTTCCCGCAGGGTATTTTGAATTGATTTATCCCCTTCTCGCCACTGTCGCCAAGCAAGAAAGAGCAAAACCAACGCTTCGCTGCAGAGGGTGAGGGTGAAAAAGTAGTGAGTAGCAATGCCTATAGCATTAATTCCCACCCACGAGAGGGCTAGCCAGATGGGTATTTGAGTACGGTTTTGGATGTGGCGACTGGCAATGACTAAGCAAGCGAGGGAAGCAATCACCCACAAGATTGCTAAAGTGTAATGACGGGCTTCTTGTGCTAAAAAAATGCCATAAGGTGATGTTGCCATCATCGCAGCCGCGAAATGGCTCACGAGACGGGAACGAAATGCGAGCTTGCTTAAAGCATAAACAGCTGGAATAGATGCAGCACCGAAAACAGCAGCGAGCGATCGCGCTCCCCACAAGGACACCAAACCCTCATTTGTGGGAAACAGCCGCAGCCACCAGTGAGTCAGGAAAAAGTAAAGCGGCGGATGATTGCTTTCAGTTGATAGATGTTTCCAGACATCTTTTATGCTAACTGTCGGCTGTGGTTGTAGTGGTTGTAATAGGACATCGACAGATATCGGCTGATCTAACGGTACTGGCAAAAAGCTATTACCGAGGCTAAACACCAGAGTAGAAAACTCGTCAGTCCAAGGGGGTTTAGCACTCAAGTTAGTTAAGCGCAAGCCGATGGCGATCAAGAGCCAAACCGTCAGCAGTAATAGAGTTTTGAGTTTTGAGTTTTGAGTTTTAAGGACTAAATTCATAAATTAGGAGTTATCACTTATAACTAATAACTCATAACTCCTCACTCTTTGTTCCCTTCTATTATTTCACCTGTGTGACGCGCCAACTCAGCTTCAAGTTCACCCAAAAGTTCCAAACAGTAGCTACCGCGATCGCAATCAGGTTCGCAATGTAGCGGTTAGGAATGACGAAATTGAACACCAAGTTCAACACCAACACATTCAACACCAGCCCAGCAAGACAGATCATATTAAATTTCAAAAACCGCTTCAAGCGCTGACGCCATTCCCGCTGCTGGCTGCTGACATCAGCAAAAGTCCACATATCATTCCACAAGAAATTATTGACAATTGCCACTTCACCTGCAATGATTTTGCTGCGTGTTAGAGGCAAACCCAAAGTCGTTGGGTCACTGAGCAAGTAAAGCAGCACCATATCGACAAATACCCCGGATAGTCCCACCAAGCCAAAGCGGAGGAAGCGATCGATGGGGAAACCGACACGTTCACTCACTTGACTGAATCGTCTTAGCCGACCTGTAGATACGCGTAAGAGAATGAGGTGATGGATGTAATCAACATATTGCTTCCAAGTTACCTTACTTTCACCCTCTTTGCGCTCACTGAACACATAGCCAACTTCCGCAATTTTGCCGACGTTTCCGCGCCCGATAGTTTCCAGCAGAATTTTGTATCCTACGGGATTGAGCGTTTGTCCAACTATACAGTCGCGACGGAGCATAAAATAACCACTCATCGGGTCTGACACTCTTGAGAGAACCCCTGGTAAGATGATCAATCCTAATAACTGGGCACCTCGTGATAACAAACGCCTCGCAAAACTCCAGCTGCTGACTCCACCGCCTTCTACATGACGGCTAGCAACAGCTAAATCTGCTCCTTGTTCAATAGCTTGCAATAGTTGCAACAGCACATGGGGTGGATGTTGTAAATCAGCATCTATCACTCCTAAAACACGTCCTGTAGCTGCTTGCCATCCACGAATCACTGCACTGGATAGTCCCCTTTCATGCTGTCGTCGCATCACCCGCAGTTGCGGATATTCTTCCATCAAAGACTGTGCAATCTTCCAAGTGCCATCTGGACTATCATCGTCTACGACAATCAACTCGTAGTTTCCTGGTATAAACTCATCTAACAAGTTGTTCAATATAGAGACGATTTTTTGGATATTTGCAGCCTCTTTGTAAGTCGGAATCACCAGAGACAACAGGGGTTCACCATCTGCGTTTATCGTTGCTCTCGGCAATTCTGGAATTCGTAATGCGCCAGTAGGTACTGGCAAGAGGGAATTAGGTTCGATGATACTCATTTAGATAATGATTATTTGAGAAACAGATTTTCACTAATTTTGCAAATCATATCAACCCCGGTAATACAAGCTTGAATAATTTCGTAGTGAGGACTTTAGTCCTCTTTTGTTGATATCGCAAGGGTTATTGTCCTTACTACAAAAAAATATATGGGCAATTAACCAGACATAATATAACGACGTTGTCAGGTTTTGGATCAGGTTATTTTCTAATCCTTAATTGGAGCAATTCTATTTTCAAAAAGCATTCCTCAAATCTTAGTATTTTTGATACTATTTGCCTTGAAAAGAAGTTATACATAGTTATGCAACCCTATCTTTAAACAGCACGTCTTGCTGCTTGATGCTTGGTTTCCAAATAAAGTAAATGAGGAAACCAGTTGCTACGTATATGAAGAAGGGTGTCATTAAAGAGAGACGAACATTGTAATACTGAGGCAATACTACTTTGTATAAGTAATCTAGCCAGTGGAGAAAAAGTCCTCGATAAAGGAACATCGCTATATTTATAAATAAATTACTAGACGGAATCGTAGAGACTCCAGCTAAATTGATAAAAATAGATACTATACCCAATAACTTAATATATTTCAGTTGACAGTACACAATTGGAAGAATAATAAACGGGGTAGCGACCACTAAATGACGCGGTCCAAAGCAAACATCACCCGACCATGCATAGTAAGAAGCATTTAACACAAAGATAAAAGCAAAGAAGATAAAACAAAACAATATGGCATTGTTTTTCTGAAAAGTCTTTTTAACAAAAGAAGCCAAAAACAAAAATGTCAGAGGAAAGTATATAAAAATTCCTCTAAATGGGCTAAATGTCAAACCCCATATTCTTTCTAAAGAAGGCAAAGAGAACATACTTTTCTGCATTGATTCTTGTTGATTCAACTGTTGGAGAAACAGTGAATTAGGAGTTTGAAAGACTGAGCCTGTGATGCTTTGGTTATAAAACATAATTATTGCTATAAAGATTGAGTAACCTAAAAACAATAAAGGTATGTCTACCAGTAAAATTTTATTTTGCTTATCTTTAATTTTTAAATATATCCAAAATCCAACTAGCAAAGATATTGGAACAATAGCAATATAATCAACAAATTGAGCCAAACCTAAGAAAACTCCGATTAAAAAACTATTTGCTTGATTAAGAATCAAATAAAAAGCTATAAAAATAAATGACATTGTGTACACATGAGCCCAAATTCCATTAGTAGAATAGAAAAATACTAAGGAACCGAAAATAAAGATAAAAACGAGCCATAATTTTTTTGTCAAGTCATTTGTGAAATGATTTAAAGTTTTAAACATTATGACTGCCACAATTCCAAGAAGAGGAGCCATGACGCAAATATTCGACAATATATTAAATATTGACCAATAAACCTCTCCTACTGGAATGCCAACAACCCTCATTAACATTTGGTGAATAAAGTAAATAGGAGCCAGGATAATTGGAATACCAGGCGGAATGACAGAGTAAGCATTATTATTGATTAGCAAAATATCTATATGAGAACGGTATCCTTTTTGGAGAGCAAATGTACCGAAATTAACAAACGAGTGAATGGCATCAGTATAGCGATTGGTTTGAGGTCCATCAGGCGTTGCATGAAGACCAATCAAAATAAATACAGTGATGAATATTCTATGAGAAATGTGCTTGATCATCTTCAAATAGTTATCAATACAAAGTTTCTCCTACCTTTGGATAGGAGTTGCCAAATAGTGGCGCTAAATTTGCATAAAAAATTAAGAGTAAAAGCTTTTACTCGAATTAGAGTAAGAGCAATTCCTACCCAAAAATTTATTTTTTCACTAGGTTATGCACCGAGTGGGAAATGAATTTCTATACAAGGTAATGAACGAACTGGCAAATGAATTTCTATTGCCTCCCTGCTTTTTGAAGTGTAGTTACTCCAAACAAGTTTCTTGCTGCAACCACCAATATGAGCAAAGTATAGCACTCGTATTTGGAAAAAAAATTACTTAATTTACTCTTTACACAATTCCCAAAATATGAAAAATAGATGAAATGTTACTATACTTTATTCAAAGAAAAAGATAGCTTGTCAAGTCTCATCATAATTTTATTGAAAACTGATATTATATTGTATTAATGAAACAGGTTTTTCATAGAAAAATAGATTGGCAAAATCTATTTATAGAAGTTATTTAACATATCTTTTATGTTTTTTTGTTTGCAATAAGTATTTGATTCACGTTTGTCCAGAAAACAGTATTTCAAATAACTACAGCAGTTGGCATCTTTATTGAGCTACACCTTTTTAACTCAAGAGCCAGATAGACAAGCGAGCAAATTTTACTTCTAACTCCTTGACAAAGCGTCTCCGGTTCTGACTTCTGACGCCAATATTGCTGCTGTATGTTTGAAACCAGCTTTGTAAAGTTTTAACAAAAATTACAAATTTTTGTTAAATATTGCCAAACTATGTCTATGTATAGTAGAAGTATCTACTATGTATTACAGTCGTACTTTTGACACACCTGCTATAAACAGCCGAAAATAAACAAAGCTAGATACTTTGTTTTTTACTAATGCGAACAACCAGTAGAGAACGGCTCTTCCCAAGACAGCTAACAACTTGGCTTAGGGTTCTCATTATTGTTTTGCTAGGTTTGGGGATTTTTTTTCGCTTTGTTAATCTTGAGCAAAAAGTCTACTGGCACGATGAAGCTTACACTGGACTACGGATGTCTGGTTACACTAAAAACGAGTTTGTCCAGCAAGTGTTTAACGGACAAGTCATTGGTGTTGAATCTGTCAGGAAGTATCAGTACCCTAATTCAGAAAAAGGTGTCATTGACACAATCAATTCTTTAGCAGTGGAAGATGCTCAGCATCCTCCGTTTTATTACGTGTTGGTAAGATTATGGGTGCAAATTTTTGGAAATTCAATCGCAGTCACCCGAAGCTTATCAGCAATCATTAGCTTGCTTGCGTTTCCTTGCATTTATTGGCTGTGCTTAGAATTATTTCAATCACCAATCACAGGATGGATGGCTGTCGCACTTTTAGCAGTCTCTCCCTTTCATGTATTGTACGCTCAAGAAGCACGGCAGTTCAGTTTATGGACGGTGACTATCTTACTTACAAGTGCTACACTGTTACGAGCAATCCGGCTAGGTAGCAAGCAGCTTTGGGTGATGTATGCCATCACAGTAGCACTAGGGCTGTACACATTCTTGTTTTCTGCGTTGGTGACGCTTGCTCACGGTATCTACGTATTTGTTATTCAAGGCTTTCGATTTACTAAACCCGTTAAAGCGTACTTGGTTGCAGCAAGTGCTGGGTTTCTCGCTTTCTTACCTTGGATTTTAGTTATTATTAATAATTTGTCGCAAGTCAAACAGACAACAAGCAGCGCTCAAGAAAGACAATCAATATCAGCTTTAATCACAGGGTGGACGAGTAATAACAGTTATTTGTTTGGTGATTTTTGGCGCTATGAACCATTTTTTCCAGATTTAAATATTCCTGGTTTGCGCTGGGGTCGATATCTGGTTCCCTTACTACTCATATTAGTGGTATTTTCTTTCTATTTTATATATTGCAGAACTGAAAAAAAAGTTTGGCTATTTATTTTTACCTTATCTGCAGTGCCTGCTTTAACTCTCATATTAAATGATGTCATTCTTGGGGGCGAACTCAGTCTTCGCTCTCGATACAACATCCCCTCTTATGTAGGTATTCAACTAGCTGTTGCTTACTTATTAGCAAGCCAAATCATCTCTCATAAAGTGAGACAACGCAGATTTTGGAGATTAGTTTTGGTAGCAGTTATTTCCACGGGCGTTTTATCCTGTGCAGTCAGTTCGCAAGCAGAGACATGGTGGAGTAAAGGGAGCCACGCAAATCCCCGAATAGCTCGAATAATCAACAGTTCCATTAAACCACTTTTTATCAGCAGTAAGTATTCCCTTAATATTGGAGATATTATGTCTCTGAGTCATTTGCTAAAACCAAATGTGCAAATGCAGTTAGTTACAGAACGCACTCTAGCCAAAATTCCTGATGGCTTCAGTGATGTCTTTTTATATAATCCCTCAAAAAAATTTAAATCAGACTTGGAAAAGGCATTCATTCTTGATAAGGTTTACAAAAATGGTAGACTTTGGCGGCTAAAGGAGAAAAAAATTTCCAGCATAAATATTTAAAATATACAGAGTTGACAAATATGCTACTTGAAGAAAGAACAACTCCAAAAAATCGGATATTCTGGATAGTAGCAATCCAAGTGGTAGGGCTACTTATTGTAGGTCTATTGACTATATTGAAGATGGTGGGAACTCACGATTTAAATATATATTATAGGTCTTCGCTTTATTTCCTAGAGGGTAAATTGCCCTATCGAGACTTTGATTTAGAGTACCCGCCACTTGCCCTATTACCGTTTGTTTTACCTATAATTATAGGATTAGGACTTGCAAAAAATTATTATATATATGCATTTTTATTTTTGTTAGAAAACATATTATTCAGCACAATAAATCTTCTGCTCCTATTACGAGTGGTATCAGTGAGGGATTCTCAACGCCAAAGAATAAAAGTATTAGTTTTTTACACATTATTTGCATTCATAATATCACCATTTCTACTTTGGAGATATGATTTATTTCCGACAGTCTTAACACTTGTAGCTTTAGTCGCTGTCTTATCTAATCGTCCTACCTTAGCAGGTATTTCTCTTGGATTGGGTGTAGCAGCTAAACTTTATCCTTTGGTGTTACTTCCCGTCTTTACACTTTACTTTTTTACCAATAAATCCTACCGTGCCATTCTAAATATATGGTTGGGAACTCTTGGTGCAGTTTTTCTGAGTTTCCTACCATTTCTCCTCACTACCAAAGACAAGCTGTTTTCCTTTTTGAGTTACCATGAAGAACGGGGTTTACAAATTGAATCATTACCTGCTGGGATAATCAGCTTGGTACACAAGTGGGGATTAATAGAACTTAAAACGGTTGCAGGCTACGGTTCACGGAATATAATTTCTCCTGTAGATGATATAATGCTGGCTGTATTGCCCCTCTTATTAATTATTCTCTACATTTTGATGTTAGTGAGTTGCTGGTATCGTTTCCGAGAAGAACGCTTGAAAAGTGAATTGATGAAAGTGGATAGCTTAGTAGCCTACACGCTGCTATCTTTGTTAATATTTATTATTACAAATAAGGTGTTTTCACCCCAATATATAGTATGGATAATTCCTTTTGCAGCGCTATTAAAACCACGCCACGCTATTTTGATGCTAGCTATTTGTATCACTACCTATATAATGGCGTCATATGGTAGTTTTCGCCAGCTTGATTATGTTAAAATTTTATGGCTAAATTTAAGAAATTTTTTAATTTTAGGATTTAGTCTCTGGATATTTTTAGATTATCTGCCAAGCTCAATAAATTCTGTGCTGAGGCGAAATAATGCCAATTAGCAAGAAGATTGTCAAAATAAGAAATGTGGTTCGCTTTTGATAAACTGTGTCTACTACTGTAACTGTTGATGCTATTCTTGACCGTGCCTTGAGTGGGTACGATTTGTCTCCCGAAGAGGGAGTGATATTGTTGAAACAAACTGACCAAAGTGCACTTGCCGCCATTCGCGCTACAGCTGACAAACTACGTCAACAGCAAGCGGGTGACACTGTTACTTACATCATTAACCGCAATATCAACTTCAGCAACATCTGCGAACAGCACTGTAGTTTCTGCGCTTTCCGGCGAGATGAAGGGGAGACGGGTGCTTACTGGTTAGACTGGGCGCAGATTTTGGAAAAGGCGACAGATGGGGTGCAACGGGGTGCGACGGAAATCTGTATGCAGGGAGGATTAAACCCACAAGCGCTCTTGAACGGAAAATCGTTGCCTTATTACCTTAAGCTTGTGGAAACTATTAAGCAGGAATTTCCCCAACTGCATCTACACGCTTTTTCTCCGCAAGAAGTGCAATTCATAGCAAGACAAGACGGACTGGAGTATGCCGATGTCATTGTAGCTTTGCGGGATGCTGGTGTTGACTCTATGCCAGGAACAGCAGCTGAAGTGTTAGATGATGAAGTGCGGCGTATTCTTTGTCCAGAAAAAATCGACGCAGCAACTTGGCTCTCAATTGTGAGTACAGCTCATAGACTAGGTTTGCATACCACGAGTACAATGCTGTCGGGGCATATTGAAACGCCAGAACAACAAATAAAGCATTTGGAAAAATTGCGAAGTCTCCAACAAACTGCCATCCATCGGGAGTATCCTGCCCGTATGACTGAGTTTATTTTATTACCCTTTGTTGGCAAAGAAGCACCCAAACCTTTACGTCGCCGTGTAGGACACGATCAACCCATTTTGACAGACGCACTGCTACTAACCGCTGTAGCGCGGATTTTCTTAGGAAATTGGATTCCTAACCATCAACCGAGTTGGGTAAAACTGGGGCTTTTGGGTGCAACAGAAGCTTTATTGTGGGGCTGCAACGATATCGGTGGCACATTAATGGAAGAACATATCACGACAATGGCAGGCGCTCAAGGTGGTACTAATATGTCAGTCGAAACTTTGCAGGCTGCTATCACCAACTTAGGACGTCCCTACCAACAACGTGATACTTTGTATCGAAAAGTGGAACGTTAGGTTATAGGTTATGGGTTATGGGTTCAATTGTGCTGTATCCTATACCCTGTCCCCCTATGAGATGATCCCCATGATACCAATCCAAGATAGGATGGACGTTGATTTAGGTATTGTTTCACTTGATGCTTATGAAGCGCTATTGGTCACGTCTGCTTCCCCTGGTTTTGGTTGTCGTTATTGGTTTGATGGGCTGTAACAGCAGTCCGGGTGCTTTAACAGGGGATTATCGTCAAGATACCTTAGCTATAGTTACGACTTTGAGGACTGCTTTAGAGTTACCAGAAGATTCATCAAATAAAGCAGCATTGCAAGCAGAAGCGCGTAAGAAAATCAATGACTTTGCAGCTCGCTACCAGCGGGATAGCTCTCTTTTTGGTCTAGCTTCCTTCACAACCATGCGAACTGCTCTTAACTCCCTAGCGGGACATTATAGTTCTTATCCAAATCGTCCTGTGCCAAAAAAACTTAAAGACCGTTTAGAGAAGGAGTTTGCGCAGGTAGAAGCAGCGTTAAAACGTGGTGCTTAAATATAACTGCTACCCACAGTCTAGAGTCAAAGTCTAGAGTCCAAAGTTTTGACTGTTGAGCTTTAACTCTAGACTCAGCAATGTTTTTGTGACATCATCAAGTCAAAAAAGTCAGACGCACGCCACCTGCGGGATGCGGTTTTCTTACCCTATTAAATAAAAGCTAATAAAAGCTTATGGATAGCTTCATGGCAATCTTGTGTTTCCATGAAGCCAGTCTAGCACATCTGCTATTGCTTGCTAATATTTGCTAATACTTTTTGCAACTTATTTCAATACCACAAAAATATTTCTGGAATCATAGCAAACAATGGGCGCATCCCAACGTTCCATAAGAATTTCCTGTAAGTGCTCCTTTCCCAGTTAAATATTATCTATAAATGAACCGCAACAGGACGCTCTAGAAAGCTAAGGAGGTAAGCAGAGGATACCAGTAAGCTGAATAACAAACAAAATTCGGCAACAGAAATAGGGGTTTGGGAGTCGATACAATGTAGGCTTCAAAACCCCTATTTCTAAATCATAGAATTCGATACACTTCATCCTACGTAATTAGACTTAGGGTTGATGGTTGTTTTGTCTTTGTACTTGTACGTATGTCCAACTGTCCTTTGAATGTTGCAAAATCAATGTTCTTTTGGCGACGCCTGCTTGCTGCTGCCATTTTTAGCAGTAGTTTCTTGATCCCCTTTTTGAGGAATCAGCCAGCAGCGGCGCAACTCACAGAGTATTGCCATTTATCACCTCCTCAAGCGCAAGAAAAAGAAAACTTACGTTTGTCAGCACTCAAAGGCAATCAAGAGCAAAAAGTTCGTTACCAGCAACTTTTGCAACAACACGCACAAGCTTTGCAGGAATGCCGCAATCGTAATTGGCCTAAGCTGCAAGCGATCTGGTTACGTTTGTATCCGTGTGATGTTCAGCCAGGACTGGTTGACCAAATTATGGATCGGATTGTTAACCGAGGTTATAACGAAGTTTATTTGGAAGTTTTTTATGATGGGCAAGTTCTACTGCCAACAGGCGCTAACCCCACAGTTTGGCCTTCTGTGATTCGCACGCCAGGAACAGAAAAGACTGATTTGCTGGCTACAGCAATTCAAAAAGGGCGGGAACGGGGTTTGAAGGTATATGCTTGGATGTTCACAGCAAATTTTGGCTATACTTACGCCCAGCGTTCAGATAGAGAAGGGGCGATCGCCCGCAACGGTAAGGGTCAAACCAGCCTCTACGTCGTAGATAACGGTTCTCAGGTATTTATCGACCCGTACAACTTGCAAGCGAAACGAGATTACTACCAAATGTTACAGGAAGTGCTGCGTCGTCGCCCAGATGGGGTACTCTTCGACTACGTGCGCTATCCACGACAGGCTGGCAGTGATTCCATTGCCACGAAAATCACAGATTTATGGCTGTACAGTGACGCGACCCAACAGGCTTTATTTCGACGGGCGCTCAATTATAAAGGATTGGAATTCATTAGACGCTTTTTAAGTAAGGGATATATTACAGCAGGAGATGTAGGAGAGGTCGATAAACTCTATCCTCAAGAAGCAGAACCCTTGTGGCAAGGTCGCACTCTACCCGCAGAGCAAAAGTCAATCCTTCCCCCAACCCAAAGGCAACCGAAACTACAATTTGAGTTATGGCAGTTAGCAGTCGCCCACGCAATGCAAGGCATCCTCGATTTTGTCGCCCTAGCTGCTTATCCAGCACAGCAACAAGGCATTCCAGTAGGGGCAGTATTTTTTCCTGATGGCAACCAAATGGTCGGTCAAGGGTATGATTCCCGGTTGCAACCTTGGGATAAGTTCCCAAATACCCTAGAGTGGCATCCTATGGCTTATGCGAATTGTGCCGGTGCCGACTGTATTGTGGCGCAGGTACAGCGGGTTTTGAACCTGGCAAAACCAGGTACCCAAGTGATTCCAGCTTTAGCTGGTAAATGGGGAGAGTCAATAAGCAATCGTCCTCCACTAGAAGTGCAAATGCAGGCGCTGCGCCAACTTGCACCTCAACTTGCAGGAGTCAGTCATTTTGCTTATTCTTGGCAAGACCCACAGCATGATAACCAGCGTAAGTTCTGTCGCGTGCAATAGGGGCGCTTCTGCCTTGCGCCCTTCGGTTGACTGTTGACTGAAAACTCGTCAACAGTCAACCGAAGAGCGCTTCTTGGTTACCTGCTTGAATGTAACTTGGTATCAGTTCCTTGTTATTGGGCTTTTTTCTAAGGAAAAGGAATTACTGAAACTTGCCATATCAGAATTTGACCAGACTATTTTGTTTTGATATCTTCTTGGTGACCAGAAAGAAAAAGGTACAAGCCCCCAACGCGCGGTTATGGAAAAAGAAAAAATGTATTTCATCGAGTAGGCGCAAGCGTCTACGGCGTCCTTGTTACAAACCCCTAAATTTATTTATGGGGTTCTTACTTTTAACTTTTGACTTTTGACTTTTGACTTCCCCGAAGGGGCTGACTGCTGTTTTTGTTTCCGGCACGAAAAACCAAAAAACTATCAATGCCACAACAGCGATCGCAGCTAGCATCAAAAAGCCAGCATTGTAACCAGCGTTTTTTACTACATACCCGGCTAGCACATTGCTCAAAGCCGCACCAATACCTACAGCAGTGTTGAGTATCCCTTGGGTGACATTAAATCGACCCGTTCCTTTGGTTAAATCAGCAATCATCAGCACTGAAACCACACCAAAAATTCCGGCTCCAATACCATCAAGAATTTGCACGGCGACCAGAAAATAGGGATTGTCCCAGAGCGTATACAGCACTCCTCTAATGGGCAAGACAGCAAAACCAACTAGGAATATGGTTTTTCGTCCGGAATGTGCTAAACGACCAGCTAAGGTAGAAACGGGTATCATCACCAACTGAGCCACAATGATGCAGCTCGACATATAAACGGTGTCACTTGTGCCTTTACCCTCTGCCAGTAGTTGACCGACCAGTGGTAACATTGCAGCGTTGGCAAAGTGAAAAAGAATTACGGCAACAGAGAAAAAGAGTATGCGGCGGTCTTCCAGTAGCTGCAATATTCCAGAAAGGTGATGCTGTTGTCCAAAAGAATCATCCTCGTCATCAGTAGCACCACGCGCCAGCTCATGGTCAATCTCTTTGTGGCGAATCATCCTCACCGAAATAATGCTGCCAACAGCCATAGCCGCAACCAGAAAAAAAATCCCCTGGCGGGAAATAAAGTAACCAACTAAACCAGCCAAAGTGGCAGCTACTACGTTGCCTGTATGATTAAATGTTTCATTGCGACCAACTCGCCTATCGAATCTCTCATGTCCCACCAGCCCCAAAGTAATAGCGGCAATAGCTGGTGGAAAAATCGCAGCGGCAACGCCTATCATAATCTGAGCGCCGATGACAATCGGAAAGCTAGGTATTAAAGCTATGGTGATGCAACTGATAGAGACAAACAAAGCTGCCAACGCAATCAACAGGCGTTTCTGACGCATGCGGTCAACTAATGCACCAACTGGAGTTTGGGCAATAACTGTGGCGAACGTCGTAGCGGACATGGCAATCCCAATCTGGGCTGGATTCCAATTTTGTGAAGCTTTCAGGTAAATGGTCAGATATGGACCGACACCATCCCGCACGTCTGCCAGAAACAGGTTCAAGTAATCAAGGGCACGCAAACTTTTGAAGCTTGGTCTAAACTTGTCTGGCATAGGTTTTGCCGATGATATTTATGTTTGTGTGGAAAATGAGGCTGAAGTAGTTTTAACTTTTTAATTAATATCGACACATATATCGGAAGTTACAAATCTTAACATAATTCCAAATTAGACAATTTTTGGACTTATACATTGACATAATGAAAAAAATATGTTTTAGGGCGATCGCTCCGAAAGCAGCACTACCTAAACTAACAGCACTTAAGATGAGTGAACTTATGAAATACTCCTGATTGTGATTAGCGATGAAAGATAAGCTTCCCCAGATTTTCTCAGCAACCCTTGAGTCGCCTTATACATCTCTTTCCCTGATCTACAAAGTCCTCATCATGGGTTAAGGAACAGAATATTAAATCCTGTATGAATTTAGTTACAACTATTCTTAAGTACACTGGAAACTCTATGTAATATTTATTGGTTTTTAAAATTTAGGCAGGTGGACTTTACTTACATAGCCTCAAGTTTCTAACCTAGGGGCACAATAATGAGGCAACCACACCACAAAAAAAGCAGGTACAGAACCTGCCTCGAGAGCCTTCTTTTTCCTAACCTAAGAGCTAGGACTATTTCTCTTACCCGTTTTCTTGTTCTTCTGTCTCTAAGAGGTCAGTTGCTTTACTGCCTAACAATCCAAAAATCGCACCGACGCCTGTTTGCCAAGTTGCGGTGCTGTTTTCTAGAACTCGCACCTGATACTCAGATAATTTAGGTTGAGAAGCCAGCCAGAGGGATGTACCACCAGAAAGGATTGTCAAAGACACAACAGTGGAGAAGACTAATTGGAAAGCTAAAACTTTAGGCGTTTTCATAGTTAATTTTTTTGTTTTGGTTTACAGTCTCCATGTTCTGGTAAATTTATCTAAAGTTCAGTCTGAGCAAGGCTTTCGTTCACTATGAGTTTGGAATGAGTTCGATGTGACTTTTGTTTGCAAACGCTAAAATGATGACAAATCTTGTGATTGAGGTATGGTGGGGCGATCGCTCAAAGCATCCGAAGCAGGTATCGACAAAGCAAATTCCGCGCTGAACACTAAAGGTTGGAGTCGGCAAGATTTAGCAGACAAGGTAGTCATAGAGAACAAGCGTAAAAACACTCAAGGCATCAGTATTCAGACGGTTCACAAGTTTTTTACTGGTGATACTGTTGATCGAAAATTCTTCGTCAGTATTTGTAAAGCACTAGAACTCGACTGGCAAGAAATCACAGAGTCAGACCAAAAAAATGAATCCCAGCCTGAGAAGAAGAACCAGGAAAAGAGTTCTGAAAAAAATTCTGATATTAATGAATTGCTCCAGCAGGTGAGACAGCACTGCTGCGATAAAATCCAACACCTCTACAGCAAAATTCGCTTGTTGAATCTCCAGCAAATTGATGTAGATAAGCTTTACGTGGATGTCTACGTGTTAAAGAAGCTTTCTAGTGTATTTTTTGCCACCATTCCTGAACTGCTGAAAGACTCAAACTTACGAGATGACTTTGAGCGCTTTGGATTGGGAAAGCGTGGAGAGAAATTGCCCGGATTTGAAGTTGCAGCCAATTCTTTAAAATTGATGGTGTTGGGTAAACCAGGATCAGGCAAAAGCACATTTTTACGACACTTGGCTGTTGACTGTTGCAAAGGAGAGTTTCAGGCTGATCTCATCCCGATTTTTATTGAACTGAAATCCATCAAAACCGCCAGTCAGTTCAACCTACTGAAATACATTCATAAAGAATTTAAATTATCTGATGAGGACCAAACCAAACAAATCTTGAACCAGGGTAAAGTCTTAGTTTTACTGGATGGTTTGGATGAAGTGCCTAGTCAGTACCCGAATAACCCCACCCCGGTAAAGCTGCGCTTCACCTCCCCTCCCCTTAACAAGGGGAGGGGATTGAGGGGTGGGGTGCAGTTAACGCGGAAATCATAACTAATTAGCCGGGCATGATATGACCGGATTTTTGCAAGAAATTTCATCAAGAAACGCTGCTATAAAAAAAGGGCAGGTATAAAACCCACCCTTAACGTGATATCAATTAGAAATCAACTATCTAATTGCCAATCTTCGGCGCACTTAACGAAACCGCAGGCGCTTTTTGATCCGCCAAAGCAGGTACAGAAGCTCGCAACCTCTCTGTTAACTGTACAGTTGTCGCATCGTATATCTGAGTCAGCATTTTGGGATACAAACCAATACCAATGATTGGTATCAACAAGCAGGCGATGATAAAGATTTCGCGGGGTTCGGCATCTATTAAATTCTGGTGAGAAACTAATTCTTTGTTCTCTTCACCGTAGAAAATCTCCCGCAGCATTGATAGCAAATAAATCGGAGTTAGAATTATCCCAATTGCCATCAAGAACACCACAATAATTTTGAAGGTGGGGTTATAGGCATCGCTGCTAGAAAAGCCAACGAACACCATCAACTCGGCAACGAAACCGCTCATTCCTGGCAAGGCTAAGGATGCCATAGAACATGTTGTCCACATGGCAAACATCTTGCTCATTTTCTTACCAACACCCCCCATTTCATCCAGCATGAGGGTGTGAGTACGGTCATAAGTTGCCCCTACTAGGAAGAACAAACTTGCCCCAATTAAACCGTGGGAAACCATTTGCAGCATTGCCCCATTCAAGCCTAAGTCGGTGAAGGAAGCAATACCTATTGCCACAAAGCCCATGTGAGAAATTGAGGAGTAGGCAATTTTTCGCTTCAGATTTCTCTGGGCAAAAGATGTGAGGGCAGCGTAGATGATATTCACAACCCCCAAAACCACCAAAACTGGGGCAAAATAAGCGTGAGCATCGGGAAGCATCTGGGCATTCATGCGAATAAGAGCGTAACCCCCCATTTTCAGCAGAACACCTGCCAGCAACATATGTACGGGGGCTGTGGCTTCACCGTGGGCATCTGGTAGCCAAGTATGCAACGGGAAGATGGGAAGTTTGACGGCGTAGGCAATCAAGAAGGCAGCGTACAGCCAAAGTTGGAGATTGAGGCTAAAACCTTTGGCTGCAAGCGTTTGCATATCAAAAGTGACGGTATCACCATGAAACGCCATCGTTAAGCCAGCTAGCAAAATAAACAGCGAACCGCCAGCAGTATACAAAATAAACTTGGTTGCTGCGTATTGCCGCTTTTTGCCTCCCCAAATCGAAAGCAGAATGTATATCGGCACCAGTTCCAGTTCCCACACCAGGAAAAACAACAGCATATCCTGGACCGCGAAAACGGCGATTTGACCGCCATACATTGCCAGCATCAAAAAGTAAAACAGCCTGGGCTTGAGGGTCACGGGCCAAGCTGCTAACATTGCGAGCGTGGTAATGAATCCAGTCAAAATAATCAGGGGCATGGACAAGCCATCTGCCCCTACCGACCAATTCAAACCAATTTGTGGAAGCCAGCTATAACTCTCAAACAGTTGCAAATCCGGGTTAGAGAAATCATACCCAGTGTAAAAAGCGTAAACAATCAGTGCAAAATCTATTAGCCCTATGGTAAGGGCATACCAGCGCACTGTTTTGCCATCTTTATCTGGAATAAAGGGAGTAAGCAGTGACGCCGCTATCGGAAACAGAATAATCGTCGTCAGCCACGGGAAATTTGCTGTATTCATCGGAATGTGTTAGTCAGCAATATATAGTGTTCGGCTATCAACTACTAGCTATTTACTAGCAGTTTTTGCAGGGCTTGGTCTTCAATCTTAGGTTTATTTAATAAAAGTAAAGAAAGATGAAGGCAGGTAAATTCATTCTCCTGCCTTCATGTTCTGGCATAATTAGCCAGAAAACTAAAAAACCATAGATGAACACTGATGTCTTTTTTTATCTGTGTGCATCTGTGGTTCCATTTTTATCAAGTCACACCGAAAACAATCACTAAGCCCAACACAGCCCCAAAGATAATCAAGGCATAAAATTGAGCGCGACCGTTTTCCAGGTATTTCAGACCTTCGCCACTGACTAGAGTGAAAAAGCCTGTGAGGTTTACAGCACCATCGACAACACGGAAGTCAACTTCCATCACTTGTCTTGCTAGACGACGCAAGCCGAGGACAAAAACACGATGGTAAATGTCATCAAAGTACCATTTGTTCAGGGAAAGCTCATAAAGCGGCTGGATTTTTTGAGCGATCGCCACCGGGTTGATTTTACCCCAGACATACATTAAGGAAGCTATGGTAATCCCAATCAAGGAAATGCCAACTGAAGCGCCCGCCATAATGTAGAATTCATTCGGGTCGAATTCGGCTGCTTTTTCCACGACTTCCGCTAAGGTTTCGTTGGGTGAGAAGATAAACTCCTCAAAGTAGTTGGCAAAAGGTGTCCCTACCAAACCAATCAGCATCGAAGGAATTGCCAAAAGCGCTAACGGCAGGGTCATTGTCCAAGGGGACTCGTGAGGATATTCGCTGTGACCGTGACCGTGACTGTGGTCATCATGGTGTTCCTCTGTTGCCTCGAGTTCTCCTTTGGTCATGGCACCAGGACCAAAAGCAGGGGCGGTATCAAAACCTGCGACAATTGCCATCCCTGCTGGAGACTTGAGTTTTTGCCACAATTGGCTTTGATTGCCCCGGAATTTTCCTTCAAAGGTGACGAAATACATCCGGAACATGTAGAAAGCGGTAATTCCAGCAGTTAACCAGCCAACTCCCCAGAGAAATGGGTTAGCATTAAATGCCGCACCAAGGATTTCATCTTTTGACCAGAAACCAGCAAAGGGCGGGATACCAGAAATTGCCACACAACCAATAAAGAAAGTGATTGCCGTCACTGGCATATACTTCCGCAGTCCACCCATCAACCGCATATCCTGCGCCAAGGCGGCGTCGTGACCGACAACTCCTTCCATGCCGTGAATTACAGAACCAGAACCGAGGAACAGCATCGCCTTAAAGTAGGCGTGGGTCATCAGGTGGAAAAGTCCTGCGCTGTATGCGCCTACTCCCATAGCCATCACCATGTAACCGAGTTGGGAAATGGTGGAGTAAGCTAAGCCCTTTTTGATGTCGTTTTGCGTAATCGCAATTGTCGCACCCAAAAATGCTGTAAATGCCCCAGTAAAGGCAATCACGTTCATTGCTGCGGGCACGTGTTCAAAAACTGGGTACATCCGGGCAATCAGGAAAACTCCCGCTGCCACCATCGTTGCCGCGTGGATCAGGGCAGAGATGGGGGTGGGACCTTCCATTGCATCTGGTAGCCAGACGTGCAGGGGGAATTGCGCGGATTTGGCAACTGGACCTAGGAATACTAGAATCGCAAACAGTACGGCAAGGACATTGCTTATAGAACCTGTTTGCACGAGTTGTGTCAGGCGATCGCCCATCACATCAAAATCAAAGCTTCCCGTTGCCCAGAATAGCCCCAGAATCCCCAACAGCAATCCAAAGTCGCCCACACGGTTGGTCACAAATGCCTTTTGAGCTGCATCTGCTGCTGCCTTGCGATCGTACCAAAAGCCGACCAGCAAGTATGAACACATCCCGACCAGCTCCCAAAAGATATAAACCTGTACTAGGTTGGGGCTAACCACCAAACCCAACATTGAGGAGCCGAACAAGCTGAGATAAGCGTAAAACCGGACATAGCCTGGGTCATGTGCCATGTACCCGTCCGTATAAACCATGACTAACAAGGCTACACTTGTTACAATCACCAACATTAGGGCTGTCAGGTGGTCAATAGTGTAGCCCATGCTCAGGTGAAAATTGCCTGCTGCTGCCCATTCCAAGGTACGGATGTAAGGAGGGTGTCCTTGAATTTGACTCCATAGCAGTGCCGCCGACAGCCCAAGCGCGGCTCCCATCAGGGAGATAATCAATGCCGCGTTTAGCTTCCTGGCGCTGTTCGTCACCTGATTCAACGAGATTAACCCTAGACCGACCAGCATTGCCCCAACAAGAGGTAATACCGGAATCAGCCAGGCATACTGATAGATTACTTCCATCACTGACGCCTACTTTTAGAATTATTGACTAATTTGTCGGAACTGTTAATAATTGTGACACACACTCTTTAGGATAAAATACCCCACCCGACGGTAGTTGGGTGGGGTTGTTAACTTTGGTTTTAGATTTGGTCATTAGTTCTTTGTCCTTTGTCAAGAGTTAATGACTAATGACTCTTGACTAATGACTCTTGACTAATGACTCTTCATGCAGAACGGCAGCCTAAATCCGCTGTTTTTGGGCTATGGTAAGTTATGGGGCGGTCGGTGTAGCAGACTTTAATTTCTTCCAAAGCTAAGAGTAAATCTTCTCTTCCACGAAAACCTTCCAAACGCACCCGTACTATGCCATCTTCAATCAACAGTAAAGTTGGCAGTGACTTAAGTTTGTATTTTGTCGCTAGTTTAAAATTGTCATCGGCGTTGACTCCCACTAATTTAATTTGGTCGCCGCATTGAGCTTTAAATTGCAACAACAAGGGGTGAATAATTCGACACAACCCACACCAAGGTGCTCCAAAATTTACTAAAACAGGAATTGGAGATTCTAAAACTTCTTGACAAAAAGTCCGCTCACTAACCGACAACACCATGACGCCTCTGAAATTATATGGTTTTGATATCAAAACTAACTGTCAGCACCGAGGGAGTGCGTTGTCAGAAATGTTTGCAAACATTTCAGTGTTGATTGCTACGCTGACAAAGAACCCAGCACGACATTCAAGACGGTAACTCTCTCAAACTTTTAGCTCTTCATAGCCGTTACTAGAGAGATATTTTTCACCAATTTGGTATCGACCTTTGCATAGAGCTTACCCACAGATGCCCATGACATCTACAGCTATGCTTCTCCTGCTTCTGTCAAGGAAGAAGGCTGTTTTTTGTAAGGCAGTGCGTTGCTCTGGTTCCCAGAGTTATAGCAACTGCCGTCCCACAGGCTTAACTATCGAGCTAGACACTCTTACACTATTGAGTACTTTTTCAAGTATTGGTCGCAGTTGGTTAGCTTGCTTTTCGCCAATTTTAATCAACTATAGTTGATTATAGAAAAGGGAATGGCGAATGATCAAGTCTCTCCCTAGTTTGGCGGTTGACTAGCAACTACCAAATGTCAAATCTCAAAACGACTAAGCGCACCCCCACTGACAGCTACTTCCATTCATCCTACATTGATTTGGTAGCAGTTGATAAGATGAAACGAAGATTTCATCCTATCAATCCCTGTTCATCCGCCGTGATTATGTTAAAATCATTATTCTATCTTACTTGTGATTTCCAGCAATAGGGGGTGTGACCACCAAAGTAGTAGCACAAAAACGGCAACCCCCAAATAAGCAGGACGTAAAAATTCCTGCCATACGATAGATTGACGACCGTCAAGAACAGCTGCAAAAGGCATGATAGAAGTGCGCTGTTTGACTTGAACAAAGGCTTCCCCATAGCGATCGCTCAAACGGCGATCGCCATGCCAAACGCCAAATAAATGGTGTAACACTAACCCGATTGAAGTGACAAGGGTAAAACTGGTACCCAGCCAAAGGGTATGAGCAACACACCAAATAATCTGTCCCACCATTTGTGGATGGCGGGTGATGCGAATGATTCCTGTTTCGTAGAGATGGACTTCGGGCTTTTGGATAGCAGCAATTTCTAGTAGATTGAAAGTAGCAGGATACAAAAACAAAAACGAAATAGCCGACAGCACCCAGACTAATTGCTGCACTCCCGGTACATTTTGCACATACCAAAGTTGCAAACCATCGTAGCGGTGGTTAAAAAAGTAAATAATTAAGTAAACAGCCACCGGCAGGCTGGTTAGTGCAAAGAAAATGCGGTAAAGCCTAGATCCAATATGTTTTTCTGCCCAAGGGCGCAGGGCAGCACCTCCACTATGGACAATTGCAAAACCAAATAGTAGTCCCAGCATGACAAAATGACTAAGGGTTAACCAAGCCGGCTGCATCATATACGCAAATGAAGTAATTTAAAGGAAACTTAATTTAGTACAACGAATACCACAAACTATGTAAAAAAATCTCTGGCAGGATATCCTGTCCCCAACCAGTGTGTGCGTTAAACGAACACCAGTTAATTATCTTCATCAGCACCATAGAATAATATCACCTGATGAAAAAGCTACCGTATGATGTGAAGCAAGTTCTCAGTGCTAAAGAGAAGTTGATTGCGACTTCAAAAAAGGAAAATTGGTTACAGGAAGTCCAGCGTGCTAACCAAATTTGTCTCAATGACACCTTGCCGGTGGCATTTGAGAACAGTAAACTGTTCTGGGATATTAGGTTACAAAAGTCCCTAGAACTTATCAAATCTGAAAAGGAGGTATCACACAACGCAAGCCGTAATCGTCACGCCAAAAAAACACCGCACCCAAAACGGACTCCCTCTGTTCAACTCAGATTAATGGCGCTTTCTCCAAGAGGTAAACAATTTACTGCTGATATCAATGACCATATTACGAAACAAAGTGTAACTTTCAACAACCTGAACAAACTGGAATTGACTTTATATTTGCGTATTTTCCCTTATTATATCAGTCAAGAAATATATAATAACAGGGTACAGAGGACAGGGAACAGGGGACAGCGCTGTCATCTGTTCCCTGTTCTCTATCACCTGAAGCGGCGAAAAGCAAATGTCTCTCAGTCCAAATGGTCGTATGCTGAATTAGATGGCTTCATCTACTCTGTTGTCATGAATAATTCTTCAGCCATAAGAGTGGATGCTGACGCATTAGGCGAAGAGAAAAACAGCAAAGCTGAGGTGTTGCTCGTCAAGCCCCCTCGTTTACACGTGGTAAAACGCTCGTGCTGTTTTTCTAAGCCGGAACCTCGTGACTATTGCACTCACTTGCATCCGTGTTGCGGACATACAAATAAACACAAGTGTCCAAACCAAGGATTGACGATTGGCTGTAGTAGAAGTCGTGGGTTTGAGTTATGTGCAGATTTGGTTGGAGGGCGAAATGTCGCAATGAGAACGTTGTTACTCCGGCAAGACGGTCGTAATACGGGGCTTCTTGTAACAGCCTACCCCCCTAAAGTCTCCCTGTTTCAGGGAAACAACACCATTGTCTCTCCTTTTAGGGCAGACAAGAGCGGGGTGCGTCGGATTTTGAAACCAGAACTAAAAAGTTTGAAAGCTTTTTAAAACCAGGGTGGAGTTTAAACACAATTCCCCTCAAAATCGACTGATTATGGCTGGAAAGTAGAAAAGAAGACTTTAGTCAAGATGATATGCTACTGTCTTTTTCGAGTAAAGCCTCGAAGTTTAACAAGTAATAAATCACGCTCTGCCATTCGTCTTATTACGCTGGTTTGTTGAAGATTGCCGCTCCTCTCAAAGTTTGTGGGTTTAGCCTTATGTCTGACCTTCCTTTCACTTTAGATCAGTTACGTATTCTCAAAGCGATCGCCGCAGAAGGGAGCTTCAAGCGCGCCGCTGATAGCCTGTACGTCTCTCAACCTGCCGTTAGTTTGCAAGTGCAAAACCTAGAACGGCAACTAGATGTCCCGTTATTTGACCGAGGAGGACGTCGCGCCCAATTAACCGAAGCCGGACATCTACTTCTGAGCTACGGTGAAAAAATCCTCAGTCTGTGTCAGGAAACCTGTCGCGCTATTGAGGATTTACAAAATCTCCAAGGCGGGACTTTGATTGTTGGCGCTTCTCAAACTACCGGCACTTATCTTTTACCCCGGATGATTGGGATGTTCCGACAAAAATATCCAGATGTGGCAGTGCAATTGCACGTCCACTCTACCCGCAGAACCGCTTGGAGTGTAGCTAACGGACAGGTGGATTTGGCAATCATCGGCGGCGAAATTCCCGGTGAACTGGTGGAATCTTTGGAAATTGTTCCATACGCCGAGGATGAGCTGGCGTTGATTATACCTGTAGCCCATCCCTTTGCCAAACTTGAAACGATTCACAGAGAAGACCTATATAAATTACAATTCATAGCTCTCGATTCTCAATCTACTATCCGCAAGGTCATTGACCAAGTGCTATCACGCTGTGACATTGATACGCGGCGTTTTAAAATCGAAATGGAACTAAATTCCATAGAAGCCATTAAAAATGCCGTGCAATCCGGTTTGGGAGCTGCCTTTGTCTCAACCTCGGCAATTGCTAAAGAGTTACAAATGGGGGTGCTGCACTGCTCTCCCATTGAAGGTGTCATTGTCAAGCGGATGCTGAGGCTGATTTTTAATCCTAATCGCTACAGATCCAAAGCAGCGGAAGCATTTAGTCGGGAAATTCTACCCCAGTTTGCAACACCTGGATGGAGTATAGAAATGTTAAAAATGTCACACAAAGCCATAGCGGTCAGTGCATTCGATGTAGGAGCGCATCATTCTGACGATGATTAAGATGTAGTCATTAGTCATTAGTGAGTCCAGTGCTAAAGGAGGGTTTCCCTCCGTAGGCAACTGGCGTTCGCGTAGCGTGTCCGAAGGACTCACCCGTAAGGGTCATTAGTCATTAGTCAAGGGCTATTGACTATTGACAATTGACTATAGACTATGGACTATGGACTCTTGATACATCATGGAAGTTTATTGCACTCGTCCACACTGCCCTCGCCCGCAAAACAATTTTCCAGATTTAGATGATAATGCGACCCTGAGAACGGTGCAGCAGAAATACTGCACGAACTGTGGTATGCCGCTGATTTTGGTGGGACGCTATCTACCAATCAGGCTACTAGGACGGGGCGGATTTGGAGCAGCGTTTTTGGCACGCGATCGCTATACCCCAGGAATGCGCCAATGCGTGGTTAAGCAATTTCAACCAGCAGGCAATTTAAGCCCTACTCAACTGCAACTGGCACAAGATTTATTTGAGCGAGAAGCAGTTGTTCTAGAGGAGATAGGGCACCTACACGAGCAAATCCCCGACTTGTTTGCTTACTTTCCGGTGATCGTTCCTAGCTTCCAAGCGGTACAGCAAGACCAGTTTTTTTATTTAGTACAGGAATATATTGACGGACAAGATCTAGAGCAAGAGTTAGCCCAAAAGGGCAAGTATTCAGAACAAGAAGTTTTGGAAATCTTGCGAGAAATTCTCAAGCTCCTCAAGTTTGTTCACGAAAAAGGCATTATCCACAGAGACATCAAACCTTCTAACATCATGCGCCATCGTAACGGCAAACTTTACTTGCTAGATTTTGGCGCAGTCAAACAAGTTACAAACGCTCCCATTGGTGCATCTGGTGCTTCCACTGGTATATATTCTATGGGATTTGCTCCGCCCGAACAAATGTCCGGAGGTCAAGTCTTCCCATCTACAGACTTGTACGCTTTGGCTGTCACAACCCTGATGTTACTAACGGGTGAAACACAGATAACTCAACTGTTCGATGCCTATAGTAATCAGTGGAAGTGGCAAAGTCATGTGACTGTCAGCACGCACCTTGCTGATATTCTAAACAAAATGCTCCTAAGCGCAGCCAATCAACGTTATCAGTCAGCGCAGGAAGTTTTAGAGGCAATCGACGCACCTCAAAAACCTGTACCTTCTACAAAAATTAATCGCCGTCAGCCTGCTGTAACTCCACAGCCACAGCCACAGCCACAGCAAATACAGACTCAACCGCAACAAAAGCCATCTCCTTCTCTTAGTCCGCCTGCTCAGCAATTTTCTCTTGTAAAAGTATTAGCGAGAGCAGCGTTTAGTGGGTTTGAAGGAGCATTGATTGCGATTGGTCTTTTGAGTTTGCTGAAATCGCCAATCATTACCCTGGCTGCTTCTTCTGTGATTTTATTAGGGTTGATTCTTGCCCAATGGAAGCACTGGATTGGAGGATCTGATTTGTTCATTTTTCCTGCAATCACATTGCCGATTGTCCTATTCTTTTTACGTGGCAGTCTTACCATCCAAGAAGTCGTTATTTTGTCTATTGCAGCTGCTTTAGTGGCGATCGCAGTCACAGCACTCTTTCGTCTGATTTACAAATTGTTATCCTTGATACTTTAAAGAGAGTTTATAATTTCAATATCTACATCGTATTTTCCAAAACAACTAAGCTGCTTTTTTGATTATCTCTTTAACAGTATTTAGTTATTAGTTGAATATTTTTTTATTTTTCAATAAATCAATAAGGAGTACATCGTCCTCAGATTTTCTTTGATGGTCTTGTGTCCTTGCTGTAAGCTATTTTTGGGATGAATTCATAACTATTTTATGTTACTTCATAACTGATTTCTTCAAATATATTGAGATATTTACCAACCAGTTAGTTGTTGAATATCAAGTTTGGAACAAAAGAGAAAGTTATCAAAGTTAATTATCTAGCGCTTTATCATAAATTTTGCATATCTGATAGTTGAAAATTCATATTTTTTTGTAAATATAGATATTTATTTAAAGTAAAAAAATATATGACTTAATTTCTGATTTTTCAGAATTAATAATGAGAAAATGTTAAGTATAAATAACTTTATTTTGAGCTAAAAAATTATTTTTATTAAAAATACGAAGTACGAATGATTATGCTTTCGTAGCAGTTTTAGAAAAAACAGTTCAAAATAAAAATGTAAAATTTCTAACTAAAGAAAAATTAAGGCACGAGATTTGTTTTAAGTAAAAGAATTCAAAAAAATGCTATGATGTCGCAAAAAAAAGAAACTGCGGTTTTGGTTCTAACTTTAATAATTACCCTGGGATTAGTAGCTGGTGTCTATTGGTGGCTGAATCGTTCTGGTATTAATTTTGGTCCAGTGAGCAACAATCAATCACAACAAATTGGAGCGAATATTGAAAACTTTGCCCAAGTACCAAATATCCCCTCTGGCTTATTTAGCTATGGTGGTAGCACCACTTGGGCACCAATCCGTAAAGAAGTTGATTCAGCTATTCAAACTGTCTTTCCTCAATTTCAACTACGCTACACTAACCCCACTTCAGGCGCACCTGGTTCCGGTAGTGGCATCAAAATGCTGTTAAATAACCAATTAGCTTTTTCTCAGTCGTCGCGCTCAATTAAAAATGAGGAATACCAACAAGCGCAACAACGGAGCTTTACACTCAAAGAAATACCTGTAGCAATTGATGGTATTGCGATCGCAGTTAACCCCAGTCTCAACATCCCTGGTTTAACAGTTGCTCAAGTCAAAGAAATATACACAGGTAAAATTACTAACTGGCAGCAAGTAGGCGGTCCCAATCTACCGATAATACCTTACTCTCGCCGTATAGAAGAAGGTGGCACCGTCGAATTTTTCGACGAGAACATCTTAGGTGGTGAAAAGTTTGGGGAAAATGTGCAGTATATTCCTACGACAACCGAAGCCTTGAGAGAAGTAGCGAAAAATACTGGTGGTATGTACTACGCCTCTGCTCCTGAAGTTGTCGGACAATGTAGTGTTAAATCCCTGCCACTGGGAAAAACAGCCGATAAACTGGTTCCACCGTATCAGGAACCATTTGTTCCTCTTTCTGAGTGTTCGCAAAAGCGTAACCAACTAAACGCAGCTGCTTTCCAAAGTGATCAGTACCCCATCACTCGACGGTTATTTGTGATTGTGAAACAAAATGGTCAAACAGATCAGCAAGCAGGAGAAGCTTACGCTAAGTTACTGCTGACAAATCAAGGTCAGGAATTAATTTCTAAAGCTGGATTTGTTAGAATTCGCTGATTGAGAAGAACTCAGCTTCGGCTGAACGCAAAACACAGCTTAAGACAAGGATGTTCAAAGGGAGATTCCGCATGGAAGAATTCTTTTTCTTCTCTCGCCTTTAAATTCAAAGAGCCACTGCAGTCGACGGGTTCTGTGGCATAAAGCAAGTGGCGCGGGCTTAGTATTATTCCTCGGCACCCAGTCAGACAGAATTCACCTGGGAATTTTGACGTAGGTTGCTGAGTTGTTTGTTGCTCAAACAATTTGTGCAAGACGTCTTGGGTGGTCAAGCTTTGCTTGCCTAACGTGGAAGCAAGTTCCACGACCACCCAAGCGTCGCAAAAAAGCGGCTGGTCGTCCTAGTAGCATCTACTACACTTTTGCCCCAGAGATTATTCCTCAATGTTCAATCCAGCCCTTGCCGTTGGGGCACAAACAAGGGCAATTTGTTGCTCCCTACCAAAAAACTCTTGTCCTCCCTTATGAATTTCCTGGTAAACGAAACAAATTGAACATTAAGGCTTTCCAACCCGGAAAGTACCCAATTATGTGCAATCTGTTTGTGGTGGTCAAACAGATTGGTCAAATCAAGCAGCAAGCAAGTGTCGCTTTCGTCAACTTACTGCTAACTCAGCAGGGATACGAACTCATTACCCAAGCAGGGTTTGTCAAAATTCGCTCTCCACTGCATCTGGTCTTGTTTTAGCTGACTCTGTTAATGGACTCTGCTGGCAAGCAAATGAGATTGTCGCCTTGAGTGAGGATTAATCCGCGTTGACGCAGTTTGCCCATCAAGCGGGTGACGGTGACACGGGTCGAACCGATCGCACTGCCAATTTGGGCATGGGTGAGGGGGAAGGGCAGGCAATAACCGCGAATCACATCTGGATCGGTATCGCTCATTGCTGGCTCTCCATATTCCTCAATCAATAAGGTGAGGAATCCTAAGAGTCGGTCAATTGTGCGCCGTTGTCCTAAGGCACTCAGCCACAGCAGCTTGCGCTGGTGCTGATACCTAAAGGCATCCATAACTTCGCGGCGGAAGTGAGGCCAGTTGTCCAAATCGTGCCAGTACATCCACAACACCGCAGTTTGATCAACGTGGGCGTAGGCTTGGAGTGTGAACGGTGACTGAGCAACAATTTCAAACGGTTGTCCCGCACCAACAAACCCTAAGAAAGCTTCTTCTGGCGTTCTGTTGATACGTCGAGATGTTAGCTGACTGGCAGTTGCACTAACTTGGGCCGTTCCCACCATGCGGATCGCGCCCCTTTGCACCAAATACAGCAATCCAGGTCGGGCTGGAATGCGCTCATCTTTGCTAAAGGTGCGGCAGCGGTAGTGTTCCTGAGCCCAATCAAGAATTCGTTGCCAAGTCAAAAAAGGACGTGATGCCTCAGAAAAGGAGGATGGAGATTGCATAGGTAACTAAGAGCGTTCGGCTGAAGACAAAGACGTCATAAAAAGGTGCAAGGAGTGCCTTTTTGTTGGCACTTCAGGCATAAAACCTAGCCGTGCCAGTCATCCAAAAGGTAGAAAGCTATGTTCTACTCTTTTGTTATACTTCTTACTGTACAATGATGGTAGTAAAATTTACCCCTTATTAATTAAATTTTGCACAATTCTAATTTTTCTTTTTCTAAAATAAACTTATCTCCTAAGACAGATGACATAAACATCACACCTTCAGCCTACAGTGAGTTTACCTGAGAATTGCCTGCATCAAAATTTACTGGTTAGTAAAGACACAGCAATTAAGCAGTTCATATACAGCATTTTAGAGACATCAGTAAGTATTTATACGAAAGGTCAATCTAGGTCAATCACAACTGAGAAAAAGATTCCTCTATCCCAGGGTAGAGATGAAAGTAAAATTATTTATATTTCAGGCATAGCTTTGCAGCTGTCAAAATCTGAGAAATTTCCCGCTATAGAGATTGCCAATGGCATTGTTTCTCATATTTCAGGAAACTATGACTCATATTTCAAAATTCAAGTCGTTTCCCCTGGCTGGATTCATTTGGAAGTGACTCACCCGCTCTTGGCTGCTTGGCTGCAAAGCATCGCCGTTGGCACAGGGGGAGTAATCAATTCAAAATTCAAAATCGCCAAGCGTCCTGAGCGAAGCGAAGGATCTAATTCAAAATTAAGGCTCTCTCCCTCATCCCCCTCATCTTCCTCATCTTCCTCATCTCCCTCATGCTCCTCATCTGTCTTATTCACTGCTCAATACACTCATGCACGCTGCTGCTCACTACTGCGGTTGGCGATTCAAGAGGGATTGGTTCAACAGGGGGAAGCAAATCAAGATGATAGTGAAAGTTCCAAGCAAAGGCTTTTGTCAAGCATTCTTACCCCCAATCCTATTCCTTGGCTGAACTGTGATGAAAAACTCCGCTTCAATCACCCTGCTTCCTATCGCCTCATTAACGAGTTAGTACGAGTGGTAGACTCTTTGGGGTGTCCTGATTTGGGTACATCACTCAACTGGGAAAAAGCTGCGACGGCTTTAAATCGAGCTTTTGAAACTTTCTGGTGTAAATGCCGGATTTTTAGCGAGGTGAAAACTGCCTCACCAGAACTAGCTCAAGCCAGAATAGGATTAGTCTTGGCTACACAGTCAGTGTTGAAATTTCTGTTGGAAGAAAAATTAGGTATTATTGCGCCTTATGAAGTATAAAGAATAAAATCTACAAAAAATAAACTTTTTTTAACAACTATTGACTCGTCTAATCCACCAATGTATATTATCTGGTGTGTGAGGAGCGAACCAGCAAGAGCACCGAGACGAAACACGGCCAGTCGTCGGTGCTCTTTCTGATTTTGTTAGAGACGCGCCAGGTTGCGTCTGTAGATTTGTTAGTTCTCAAAAAGAACTACCAACCATTCAGGAAAGTAAAAATTTTTCAATAGCTGCTGCGGCTCCATCTTGCTCAACGTCAGGAGCTACCCACTGGGCGATCGCTTGCACTGCAGCTGGTGCATTACCCATAGCGACACCAATGGCAGCATACTCTAACATTTCCACATCATTGAAGTTATCGCCAATGGTCATAACGTTGGCTCTTTGCAGTCCCAGTAATTCTTCAGCTAAGTAACGAACTCCAGCACCTTTGTTGACAGTCGGGTTAGTCGCTTCAAAAAACGTGGCAACAGATGTGGTGAGATACAGTTCTGCTGGAGTATATTGGCGGCGCAAATTTCCCAGTAACTGTTGAATAACATTTGTGTCATCGCACAAAGCCAAAACTTTTGTGGGTTCGTCGCTAGTGACTTCGCGTAAGTCTCCCACAGCAATCGGGGTAATACCACTACGTTCTGCGTAAAGTGCAGTTTCCCTGGTTATCTCGCGTACGTAGAGCTGGTCATTAATGTAAAAATGAACAGATAAGAGCGATCGCAGTTCGGGTTGTTCAAAATAATCTAGAAGCTTGTGTGCTAATTCTCGAGAAACCGGCAAATGGCGATGAATTTTTTGGGTGGCAGGGTCTTGAATCCAAGCTCCCTGGTAGGCTAACAATGGTAGACTAGAGCCAATTTCTTGATGAAAGCGCAAAGCTGAACGATACATACGACCGGTGGCGATCGCCACCTGAACACCACGGGAACGCGCCGCAGCAATTGCCTGCTTTACGGCTGTGCTAATGCTGTTAGATTTTCCGGCGATCGTCCCATCGATATCTACAACCAGCAGTTGAATATCAACAGTAGATAGACTCCCAATACCAGGTGATGCCAATTCTGTGGTAGACACTTTATGCATAACTCATGAGTGAATATTAAAGTCCCAGTAAGAGATTAACAGCCTATTAATCTGCTGAAAGTGGTAAGGGCGAAGAAGGTTGACGAGTTAATGCTATCAAACGTATGAAAGCATAGTTATATAGATATATAGCTTAGAGTAGTGGAACTGTGGGTATTAGCTCGTAGATCTTAGATAGAAAGAAAAATCTTACCTACGAACTATTACTTACTACCGACTTACAAATTCTTTAAAAATATAAGATAAATAATTTTTATATTTATATTTTTTATAGAAATATAAAATGTGGGGTGTGATTTAGATCATTGATGGTGCAACGATTGTGCCATTCACTTAATGACAATGGGAAAATAGGTTTTTTCGGAAAACAACATTATAAAAAGCTCAAATTTCATAATTTTGAAATAGAGAATCGGAAAATATAAAAATTCAACAAATTCTGCTTTTAGATATAGTTACTTAATACAATACCAAGATATAACTTAGTTAATCAGCCAAATCACAGTATTGAAAGCAGGTGATTGAGCTTAGGAAGCAGAGTATTTTACAATTTAAGACTAAAAAATAAAGGGTTTTTATGATCAAGAAAAAATTAACAGGATTCTTTGCTGCTGCGGCTGCTATCACAAGTGTATTTTCCGCTGTTGCTCCTGCAAGCGCCGCCACATTTACCTGGGATAATTTACAAACCTATGGCGTCAAAGACAAATCAACTGATGATTCAGGGTTCCAATCTCGGATTCCCCAGTTCCAGCAATATGTACAACAAGAAGGAATTTCAATTCCCGAAGACAAATTAAATAAACTAGACCCCTCAAAGCTGAGCCTGAAAAGGGACAATAATATTCGCGTTTGGTTCCTAAATGAGGGTGCGTTCTACAAAGATCAGTTGGCTTATGAAGCCATCAAAGGCTCTGAATACCAAAAAGGATTGGTTTTCGATAACATTTCCTGTAATACCTCTAATAGCGCCAATTCAGCATGTCAGCTTGGGGAAAATTCTGGTGCTTTGGATATTGGGGATTACGTTGATTTAGGCAAGATATCAGGTGGCACACAGCTCAACTTCTTCCTAAAAGCAGATGGATTTAATAATCCGAATGGCAGTGTGTATGGCGCAGATCCAACTCAAAATCCAGACAACTTGGATCACATAGTAGCTTATGAAGTAGATGATTACCTCTTGTTGGGTTTTGAAGATTTATATGGACCACAAGGTTCGACAGCAGACGGAAATGGCAATATAGCATCTGATCGCGACTTCAACGACGTAGTTTTCCTAGTTGATTTTGGTAGGGACAATATCGCTACAGTTCCAGAACCAGCAAGTGCGATCGCTCTTTTGGGTGTAGGAGCAGTTGGTATGCTGAAGCTGCGTCGCCGTCGCCAAAACCAAGGTAAAGAAACAGCTTAATTCTTTCTACAGGTCAGATTCGTAGTGGAAGTCCCTGGCTAAAATAGGTTTATGTCCCAAACAATACCTGTAAACCAGTTGGCTTCCGATTCCTTGACGACAACACGCCCCACATTCATCCTAGTAGATGGTCACTCCCTGGCATTTCGTTCGTACTTCGCTTTTGCAAAAGGAAGAGACGGCGGACTACGAACAAAAACAGGGATTCCTACAAGTGTATGTTTTGGTTTTCTCAAATCCCTGTTGGAGGTTATGGGAAGCCAACAGCCACAAGCAATGGCGATCGCCTTTGATTTGGGCTTGCCAACTTTCCGCCACGAAGCAGACGATACATATAAAGCAGATCGTCCAGGGACACCGGAAGACTTTGTTCCAGATTTGAAAAATCTGCAAGAGTTACTTGATGCTTTGAATCTGAAAATTGTCACTGCTCCTGGTTACGAAGCAGACGATGTGTTGGGAACTTTAGCACAAACTGCGACGGCGGCTGGATATCAAGTGAAAATTCTCACAGGCGATCGCGATTTATTTCAACTTGTTGACCCCGCAAAAGAAATCAGCGTTCTCTATTTTAGTCCGGAAGCGCTGAAGGGTTCAAGAGCAAGCATTACCGAATTTGGACCAGAACAAGTTAAAGAAAAGCTTGGTGTAGCACCATCCCAAGTTGTTGATTATAAAGCTCTTTGCGGCGATAAGTCTGATAATATTCCTGGTGTCAAGGGAATTGGTGACAAAACAGCCGTGCAGTTGCTCAATACTTACGGTTCCCTTGAGAAAATTTATGCGGAGTTGGGTGAAATCAAAGGCGCAACTCAGAAAAAATTAGAAGCTGGAAAAGAAGATGCACAAAAATCTCGTTACTTAGCGGCGATCGTCGTTGATGTTCCCCTAGAAGTTGATTTAAAAAATTGCATTCTCCAAGGCTTTGACACAAACAACCTCACACCCATTTTAGAAAAGCTAGAATTCAAATCTTTTTTAGGCAAAATTAACGAACTTCAGCAACAGTTCGGTGGCAAAGTTGAAGAAACACCAGAAGCAGAAACATCAGAACCACTTCCCACTCCCCACTTCCCACTCCCCAGTCATGAGGATAATGAGGATAATGATTTGTGGTTTTTCACTGCGGCTGATACAGCAGCTCAACAGCAACCCGCTGCTTCTGCTATTAAACCACGCATCATTAACACGCCAGAGCAACTCAGCGACTTGGTGAACCTGCTGCAAAAATTTACAAACCCACAGACACCCGTTGCTTGGGATACTGAAACCAGCGATTTAGAACCACGGGACGCTTCGTTAGTGGGAATTGGTTGCTGCTGGGGAACAGAACCTGATGAAGTCGCTTACATACCCATTGGTCACAAAATTGGGGAAAATTTAAACAAAGACCTTGCACTAGAAGCACTACGCCCAATTTTAGAAAGTGCTGATTATCCTAAGGCTTTGCAAAATGCCAAATTTGACCGCTTAGTTCTACGGTGTCAAGGAATCAAGCTGGCGGGAGTCGTATTTGATCCGATGCTAGCAAGTTATGTCCTTAATCCAGATAGTAACCATAATCTGAGTGACTTGGCTCTGCGTTACTTGGGTTTGACAGCGAAAAGTTATGCCGAATTAGTTCCAAAAGGGAAAACTATTGGCGATTTGGACATTCCCACCGTAGCAGATTATTGCGGCATGGATGCTTATAGCACATTCCAACTGGTGCCAAAATTGCGGGAGGAACTGGAGAAAATTGATGTACAGATGAGAGGTGGTACGTCTCTACAGAAGCTACTACTGGAAGTGGAACAGCCACTAGAACCAGTTTTAGCTCAAATGGAGTATACAGGCGTCCGCATAAATACAGCTTATCTGCAAGAACTGTCGCAGCAGTTAGAAGTAGATTTAGCCAAGTTTGAACAGCAAGTTTACGGCATTGCTGGGGAGAAATTCAACTTGGGTTCCCCCAAACAATTGAGCCAGATATTGTTTGAAAAATTAAAATTAAGCACTAAGTCTTCCCGTAAAATTCAAACCGGTTATTCTACAGATGCTGCGACATTGGAAAAACTGCAAGAAGTCGATACAACTGGCGTTATTGATGCCATTATCGAGTATCGTACCTTATCGAAATTGAAGTCCACTTATGTAGATTCTTTACCAACATTGGTGCGTCCGGATACTCAAAGGGTGCATACCAATTTTAACCAAACGGTGACATCTACTGGCAGGTTGTCTTCTTCTAATCCGAATTTACAAAATATCCCGATTCGCACTGCTTTTAGCCGCCAAATTCGTAAAGCATTTGTGCCAGAACCAGGCTGGCTGTTAATCGCTGCTGATTATTCACAAGTTGAATTGCGCATTTTGGCTCATTTGAGTCAAGAGCCTGTTTTAGTGGAAGCTTATCAACAAAATGAGGATATTCATACCGTAACGGCGCGGTTAATTTTTGAAAAAGAAAATGTAACATCAGACGAGCGACGGTTAGCAAAAACCATCAACTTTGGTGTAATATATGGAATGGGTTCTGTTAGGTTTTCACGCTCAACTGGTGTAGATAAAGCCGACGCCAACGAGTTTATCAAGCGCTTTAACAACCGTTATCCCAAAGTATTTGAATATTTGGAGAAAGTGAAAAAGCAGGCGATCGCCCAAGGTTATGTACAAACAATTTTAGGGCGTCGTCGTTATTTCGAGTTTACCAGTAACAGCATACGCAAGTACAAAGGCAACAAACCAGAAGATATTGACCTGAAAAAACTTGGTAATTTAGGTGCTTACGATGCAGGGTTACTGCGTGCTGCTGCCAATGCACCGATTCAAGGTTCTAGCGCTGATATTATCAAAATTGCGATGGTGAGGCTGCATGAAATTTTGCAGAATTACCAAGCGCGTCTTTTGTTACAAGTACACGACGAATTGGTGTTTGAAGTTCCACCAAAAGAATGGGAAGAATTACAACCGCAAATTAAGTCCGTAATGGAAAGTGCAGTATCGTTGAGTGTACCGTTAGTTGTAGATGTGCGTGCAGGAGAAAATTGGATGGAGACGAAGTAGGAAAGTGACAGGAAATATTTAATATTTCCCCTTTCTACTTGTTCTGACTTAAAATAAAAATTCAATACGTGTTTATCTGATTTCTCTGTCAAATTTCTGTATTCCGAAGTTGAGAGAGGAGGGAAAAAGTAGGATTGGAATCGACTTAAGCTTTCACAAGTTTCTAAGGGAAAAGGTTTTTTCTCGGGAACATCATCCCACCCTATCACAAGGACACCACCTTCACGGAAACACTGATAGCATCCTCAAAATGCTTCTTCCACGTCTTTTCTATCATTAAATCCCCAACCAAAAACTCCATTACTTACATCTTGCACCAAGAAAAATCGTTGTTATTTAGTTACTCAGTATTAACCCAAAAGTCTTTTATTTAGCGAGAAAATCCAATAAAAATAATGTAGCTTTATCGCGCATCTTTTTAGCTTGTACGGTTTTCTACGGAGAGGTGCAAGATATGAGCCTCTAACTAGCGGCGCGGAGTCCGCTAGTGATATATGAAAGAAACACAGAAGAGGAAAATTTGAGAGCTTGGCGTTACAATTAGTAATTACCCTGACAGTTAAAACCGTCTTTACAGTGGTGCAAATTGTGCCCGTATATGAGCCTGGTTCTGGGTGATGTTGGTGAATTTATTGGCGAAGTGGCAAGAGTCACTATCCCGGTTAAGAGATTAGATTTAGACACCGCACCCAGGTCAGGGTATATTCTTCGCTCCATGCGTCAGCTGTCGCATTTAGGAGGCTAATATGAACAAACAGGAATCTGCACGTGATTCATTTAATACTAATCTACCATTAATTAACATTAATGCAGCGGGAATTGATATCGGAGCGGATAGACACTGGGTCAGTGTGCCTATTGGACGAGACAGCGAGAATGTACGTAGTTTTGCCTGTTTTACTGCTGACCTTTATGCGATGGCTGACTGGCTGCATCAATGCGGTGTAACAACCGTAGCGATGGAATCTACAGGAGTGTATTGGTTACCAGTATACGAAGTATTGGAAAGCCGTGGGCTTGAGGTCAAACTTGTTAATGCTCACTATGTCAAAACTGTACCTGGTCGTAAAACTGATGTACGCTTATTGCCAATGGCTACAACAGTTACACACTTATGGCTTATTGGCAGGTTCATTTCGTCCAGAAGACCAAATTTGTGTTCTCCGTAGTTACATCCGCCAACGCGATAACCTAATTAAAAGTACTTGTGTCCATGTACAACGGATGCAAAAAGCGTTGACTGAGATGAATGTACAACTGCATCGGGTAATTAGCAGCAATTGGGTACTACTGGTATGGCAATTATCCGTGCAATTGTTGCCGGAGAACGCGATCCGAAGAAACTAGCGGCTTTCAAAGATGGACGCATCAAAGCTAGCTCGTTAGAAATTGCATCCGCTTTAACAGGTAACTATCGTCCAGAATTGGTGTTCATTCTGCAACAGGAGTTACAACTTTACGAGTTTTACCAACAACAAATTGCTACTTGTGATTTCCAAATTGAGCAGTGTTTAATCTCCTTTGCAGACAAAGTTGATGTGACAAAAAAAACTTTACCTAAACCTAAACGCCGAGGCAAAAAGCAGCCAGGAAATGCACCTCAATTTGACCTGCGTACTCATTTGTATCGGATTAGTGGTGTTGACTTCACTCAAATTAATGGTTTTGGTGCTTTGACCGTACTAATACTGCTTTCTGAGTTAGGTTTAGACCCAACACGCTTTCCTACTGTAAAGCACTTTACCTCAAGGCTCACGGTTTGTGCCCTGGCAGCCGTATCACTGGTGGTAAAGTCAAAAGTTCTAAAACTCGTCCTGTTGTTAACCGGGCCGCCAATGCTTGACCTATGGCTGCACAAACTCTGTGCCGAAGTCACTCTGCTTTGGGAGCATACTATCGACGGGCAGCAGGCACGTTTGGGTGCGCCCAAAGCTTTTTCCCGCTGCCGCACATAAATTAGCACGTCTTTTTTATCGTCTTTGGACATCTGGAGGAGCCTATACAGACCCTGGTATTGATGCCTATGAGCAACAGTATCGCGATCGCACGGTGAAGTATCTCCAGAAAAAAGCTCATACTTTAGGCTTTAATCTCGTTGCTCAATCTACGGCGACGGAATGTGTTTCTTAAGAGATTACAGATAATTAAATCTAAATCGTTATCTTTGAAGTGAAGGTTTAAATCACTCATAGAGCCAGTAATATGTTTTTTGGCTCCATAATTTTTTTTCATTGGGTTAATATCAATCGTCCAGTATTCTTTTTTTTCAAACCATTTTTCATAGTGCTTTGTATAAGAACCACATCCTACAAATAGCACTTTAGTAAATTCTTTTCGCTCAACAAAATAGGCAATAATTTTTTGTTCCAATATGTAGCGATCGTGATTTATGATTGGCATTTCCCAACCAAGAACTGTGTAGGTAACGACTTTTAAGGCTCGCAAAATCATTTTCGGGTTAGTGAACATATGTAATTTTTAACACATAGATACTTGCCAATACGTGTATTACTCCCTTCCCAGTCTAAAATTACCTAAATCTCTCTAACTCTTACCTCTGTGTCCTCTGCGCCTCTGCGGTTTTTTAATTAGGTAATCTTCGGGCGGGAAGGGAGTAAACAGGACAGACTTAAAATTTAAGTTAATAAAAATTTAAATATGAGTAAAAACATGATTGTGCAAGTATGTTTTTACTAGTGGATGTATGTGCTGGTAAAAATAATTATTAAACCTCTTACACTTCTTTATGAATCAATAGAGAAGAACGCACCAACGCAGTATTTTTCCTGATTTATCAGTTTTGTGTTCTGTGTTCTCTCCCCTCACAAAAAATCGTTTTTTTCAAGAAGCCTATTCATCAAGACCGCACGAATTATTTCAGCGCCTTTGGTGAAACTGTACCCTCAAAACTCTTCATCGACAAAAAATTCGCTGTCGTCTGATTCAGAATTCCTTTCCTTGGAACCAGCAAGACCCCAAAGGGGTTGCAGCAGCGCCACCCCAATTATCCCTACGCCAGCACTGAAAGCTAGCACTAAACCTACTGGGATTTGAATGGACTGGAAGGTAAGAAATCTTAAAGATACTGGTTCAGCGTTTTGAACTGCGAGAATGGCTGTTCCCACCACCCATAATGCTACAACTATCGATATCAAAAGATTAGCAAAAGTTTTCATAGGAACCTCACGGGATGCGGGAAACCCTGTGGCTTTAGCCCTGGGAGGGAAGCGGCACGGGGCAATTTATTGCCCGTCGTATTCTCAAAATCCATAATTGTAACCATCTTTTTTGTGAACTGAAACACAGTTTTTATAGCCAATTCCTTGAATTAATCCGTTTGCAGTTGAAATGTTGAAACTTCCAGTAGAACGTACCGCAACCCTACCAACATACGTTCCAATTTTTTTACCAGTCGTGACAACCGCTTTGACAATATCGCCAGTCTGAAAACCATGAACAAATTTATTTTGTGGTACGTAACGAGAAGGAAATCCAAACTTATCAGTACGGCACATTTGACGAGTTCCGTGACCCGTCGCTTTAATTAGCAATGGCTTTTCAGTCAGTATTGAGAGCGTTTCAACTTGACCCACACACGCAGCATCTAGCCAGTGAGTTTTAGCTAATCCTAGTCGAGTGCGGTTGAACTTAGTCAAACCACCTGAGCTAGTTGATATTGATAGACCTGTTTCTTTAAGTCGATTGAATAGCGCCCATCGTGTTGAATTTACAGCCGCTGCATCTTTGAGTGGTTGTTTTGCTTGTGCTTTAATTTTTTTCAACAAATCCGGTTTCTTAGCTAAGAATTGCTCAATATCTTGCGTCCCCTTTTTTAAGTTACATTTCTCACAAGCGAGACTTAGATTATAAATCCGATTTGAGCCTCCTTTGGCTCTCGGATGAATATGTTCAACTTGGAGCGGGATATTTTCAGCGCCGCAATAAGTACATTTTCTATCCCATTTATTGAGAAGATATTCTCTGACCTCGTATCCCCTAAGTTCTCCTTGTTGATACTCGACACCAGAAATTTCAGGATTTTCTAACTGCTGCAAATCAAACCGAACAAGCTCTTGAATAATTGACTTTAGAGGTGTAAGTCGAATGAATTTCTTCACCCAAGTCATAGTTGTTTCCACACGATGTTGCAAGCTAGGTGCTAACCAACCTTTCGGTCTAGTTCGGTTCAAAAATCTGGCTTGACGATAGCGAGTATGCCGAGTTCGCCTACCGCGTCGCAAACTACGGCGGGATTCTAAACTAGCTTTGATTGTTTGACCACGGTGAGTTAGTTCGGCAGCAAAAATAACTTTTGAACCTTGAAGTAAGGCAATACCCGTTGTTTTAGATCCGGGGTCTAATTTGATTGTGATAGGAGCGGGGGTTGTATCTACTTTCTTTTTGAGGATTAGAGTAAATGGATAGCGGCGATATACCGATGCTTTGCCAGATTTAAGTAATGACCTCGCCATTCCGGGTGTACAAGGTGTAAGAGGTTTTAAATCGGCATCTAGAACGAAAACGAAATTAGATTTAGACATGGTTGCGTCTCTCCTGTTTTCACGTTAAGTTAGCTTCTCCCAAGGGGAGACGCTGCGCGAACGACCTTGATATTAGAGCTTGTAAAAAGTGCAACACTGTCTCAGTGACCTTAAGACTGTTTAATTGCAGATGACAGAGCGAGGAGCTAGCTACGCACTCCAGGGTGTCGTGACTCAAATATCGGCTACCTATCTCTAGGTGATCTGGTCAATATGGCTTGCTTGATTTCTCTTGCAAGCCCAGTGTCTTTAGACCTGGGTTATTGACAAACGAGTTATTCTCCCTTGGGTTGTGGTATTTCTCGACCAAAAATAACATCAGTCAGCTAGGGCTTAGGCTACTGTGCAGGCAAACTCCAACAGCTAGAAAGCGAGAATCCTAGGCAACAATAACTGCTTACTGTTTTGTGTAAACTGTTTCAAGCTAATTTGCGATTGGCAATGCCTGTGCCCCTTGGGCAATCGCCTCTGGGGAAAAAAGCATAACTTATGCATATCAGCGTAGGTTACCTGTAAGACAAGGGTTGAGGGGTGTGGCTTCGGGAGCCGTCGTGCCCGCAATTCCTTCTACCGCTGCTACGAACCCCCTTACACCCCATCTTTTACAAAGGCGGTAGTTCTTCCAGAATCGTAAACCGGATGTGATTAATTGCTAACTCCCCAATAGAAATATCTTCTTTGGTGAGCCGTAAACCCTTACTTGTTAAAGTTTCAAAGGTAATTCCTTTGCCAATTTCAATGTGATACCAGGATAAACCCATAAAAAACCGTGTAGGATAAGGTCCATCGTTGCCTATATCATCAGGATTTGATTCCATAGGCAACCAGCCAAAACCAGGTAGGTAGAACTCCAACCAAACATGATTAAAGTCCGGTTGCAGGGGAACGCGCTGGTGTTCAGCATAGGGGGGGCATTTGTAGCGACCTACTGTACGACAGGGAATGCCATTTAAACGGCATAAGGCAAGTAAAACGCCGACATACTCGCCACAGGAACCAACACCCCGTTCTAAAACTATATCTGGAGTGTCAATGTGAGGTTTTATGCCATAGGACAACTCGTCGTAGACATAATTACGGATGCTATACATTTTCCGCAGCAAATTGGTTTCACTACCAACTGCTTCACGCGCGCCGCGGCGGACAATGTTCGTATCCATTGCCAAATCGTCATCATCTACCAAATAGCGGTCTTGAAATTCTGGTGATAGTTCAGGAATATCTTCTACATCTGCTGGGGTGAGGCGATACTTAATTCCCCGGACTTCCAAAAGTGCTTTCCAACCAAAAATATGCCGTTCGCCTGGGGTGAGGGCATCAAATTTAAACACGGCAACACGTTGCCCTTCTATCAGTTCTTCTGTGAAAGGTAGACCAATCGGTTCAACGTGTTTCACCTTTTGGCGATCAGTTTCGGATGGCAGGGCGATACGCCATTCTACCTCTGGTAAATACACCTCTTCTAAGGGCGAGATTTCCTCTAAATAAGACATTTCTATTAGATAGCCATTAGAGAGGGCGTAGCGTTTATCTGGGTTGTAATGGTAATGTAACGGGTGAATAAAAGTGCGATCGCGGTAAGATAACTGATGACTCGGGTCAGCATTGGGGTTATCCCGAACATACGGCTCTTCTGAGGCGTAGGCGATGTAAAGACTTTTCTCGCCCGTTTCGGCATTTTTATGTATTGCTATCCCCGAGGGAGAATCAAACGGCGTCAGCACGCTGAATTGAACTTCCCCAGTCGCCCTGTCAATGCTGTAGACAGTTTGCTCGGTGCGATCGCACACCCAAAGCGTCTCCTCGTCCACTGCCAAACTTTCCACCCCGACCCCAGGGGCATAAAATTTAGTAATTTGTTTTCGCGTATCGCGGTCAAAAATCAGAATGTCCCCCTGCTTTTCACAACTGACGTAGACAGTTGATTCCCAAACAGCAATGCCATCAGCCGGATAAGGCAAGGTGACAAAATGTTCTAAACCCAACGAACTCAGCTTGGACAAATAAACACTATTACCCCGAGTCACCCAAAGAGTATCCTCCCAAACCGAAAGACCCGTTACATCCATAAATTCTCTGACTTGATGGGGATTGAGAATTTTGACGTTGTCAGAGTCCGGCTCAATTTGCAGCAGATGCCCTTTAACAGTATCAATAGCAATCAGTGTATCTTTGATAAAGGCAATGCCACAGAGGGCGGCAGCACCAAGGGGTCGAATTGTCCTTTTGCCAAACATTTGGCTAGTGGATGGAAAACTGGGGAGTGCAAAAGTCATATTAAACTTATTTAGTCAACGGTGTAGCACGCCTAGAATCGAATGCGGAATGTCTTATGTGACAAAATTCCTTACTTCTATTACTCATAATTATCAATATTTTGTGTAATGATATTCCTCCAAAGTCGTAAGCACACTCATGTTACCCGAAGGAGAAAATTGGCAACCGTTAAGAATAACACTTGTACTGTACAGCTTAGTCCTCAACCTAATGTAACTTTGTATTGATGGTATTCCAACCATTGCTAAATTATGATGGAATTTTGTAACCATTCCCTGTGACTTACACGATGTCTGCTCATTCTCTGCCTGAAAAAGCCGCCGCCGTTTGGCATAGTTTGGAAGTTGATAAATCACTGGAACTGCTCAAGACAAACGCAGAGACTGGCTTAACGCCCCAAGAAGTACAACAGCGGTTGCAAAAATATGGCCCCAACGAACTAGAAGAAACTGCTGGACGCAGCGCTTGGGAAATTTTGGTGGATCAGTTCAAAAACATTATGTTGTTGATGCTGATTGCCGTAGCCATAATTTCTGGGGTTTTAGACCTGTTAGCTTGGCAACAAGGCTCGTTGAAACCTGGTGAGTTGCCATTTAAAGATACAATCGCCATTTTAGCGATTGTTGTCCTCAACGGCATACTCGGTTATGTCCAAGAAAGCCGTGCAGAAAAAGCCTTGGCAGCCCTGAAAAAACTCTCCTCTCCCAACGTGCGACTTATTCGCGACGGCAAACCAGTGGAGGTGGTAGCCAAGGATTTGGTGCCAGGAGATGTGATGCTGGTGGAAGCTGGGGTGCAGTTCGCCGCAGACGGACGCCTAATAGAAGAGTCTAACCTGCAAGTGCGAGAATCGGCACTGACAGGTGAAGCCGAAGCGGTTAACAAACGGGCAAAACTTATCTTGCCTGAAGAAACATCATTAGGCGATCGCATTAATTTGGTATTTCAAGGCACTGAAGTCGTCCAAGGACGAGCCAAGATTCTGGTAACCAACACTGGTATGCAAACAGAACTTGGCAAAATTGCCTCCATGTTGCAAGCGGTAGAAAGTGAACCAACCCCCTTGCAACAACGAATGACCCAACTAGGTAACGTCCTAGTCACGGGTTCTTTGATTCTGGTGGCGCTCGTCGTCGCGGGCGGTCTTTTGCGTGGCGGTAACTTACAAGAACTCTTGGAAGTTTCCTTAAGTATGGCAGTTGCTGTCGTGCCAGAAGGTTTACCCGCCGTAATTACCGTTACGCTGGCATTGGGAACCCAGCGGATGGTGCGTCAGAATGCTTTGATTCGCAAACTGCCAGCTGTGGAAACTCTAGGTTCTGTCACCACTATCTGTTCTGATAAAACCGGCACCCTGACTCAGAACAAAATGGTGGTGCAATTAGTTTACACGAATAACAACTCTTTTCGGGTGACGGGTGAAGGATACGCCCCCGTCGGCGAGTTTCAATTGGATAGCAATAACGTCTCGGTAGACCAGTATCCAGAAATCCCGGGTTTGCTTGTCGCCTGTGCCGTTTGTAACGATTCGGTTTTGCAACAGCAAAAAGGGCAATGGACGATTTTGGGAGATCCAACCGAGGGCGCTTTGGTAACCCTAGCGGGGAAAGCTGGTATTGAAAAAGACCAGTGGGAGAGTAAATTGCCCCGTGTTTCTGAATTTCCTTTTTCCTCAGAACGCAAGCGGATGAGCGTAATCTGTCAAGTTGAGGAAGTCAAAACAGGGGTATCATCTTTGAGCGCGGTTGATCCAGCGATCGCTGGGATGTTGAAGTCCGAAAGATACTTAATGTTCACCAAAGGCTCACCAGAACTGATTTTGGCACGTTGCACTCAGATTTATCTGGGTACTAGTTCAGCGCCGTTAACCGATCAGCAACGCCAAAGAATTCTGGCAGAAAATGACACAATGGCGGGTAAAGGTTTACGGGTACTAGGTTTTGCCTACAAACCCCTCAACGAAATCCCGCCAGAAGGGTCAGATGAGGCATCTGAGCAAGGCTTAGTTTGGCTGGGATTGGTAGGAATGCTGGATGCACCCCGCCCAGAGGTGAGGGCAGCAGTGCAAGAATGTCGGGACGCAGGAATTCGACCAGTGATGATCACTGGTGACCACCAACTGACAGCACGAGCCATTGCTACCGATTTAGGTATTGCTCAACAGGATGACCGTGTTCTTATAGGTCAAGAATTGCAGCGGATGAGCGACGCTGAGCTAGAGCAACAGGTTGACTTGGTCAGTATCTACGCCAGGGTTGCCCCCGAACATAAACTGCGAATTGTTCAAGCACTGCAACGCCGAGGTAGATTTGTCGCCATGACAGGCGATGGCGTCAACGATGCCCCCGCCCTCAAACAAGCTGATATCGGCATCGCAATGGGTATCACAGGCACCGATGTGAGCAAGGAAGCCAGTGACATGGTGTTACTTGATGACAACTTTGCCACAATTGTCTCTGCCACCAAGGAAGGTAGAGTTGTTTTCACCAACATCCGCCGCTTTATCAAATACATTCTTGGTAGTAATATTGGCGAAGTTATCACAATTGCCGCTGCACCAATTATCGGGCTGGGAGGGGTTCCCCTTAGCCCCTTGCAAATTCTTTGGATGAACCTGGTGACAGACGGTTTACCTGCACTGGCATTAGCTGTAGAACCTCCTGAACCCGACGTGATGAAACGTCCGCCCTTCAGTCCTCGTGAAAGTATTTTTGCTAGGGGATTGGGTTCTTATATGATTCGCATCGGCATTATCTTTGCCATTATCTCAATTGCCTTGATGTGGTGGGCTTACAACCATACCCATGCAGCTGGGTATCAGGGCGATCCCGATACTTGGAAGACAATGGTATTTACTACCCTATGTCTCGCCCAAATGGGGCATGCTATAGCCATTCGCTCAAATACCCGACTGACTATAGAAATGAATCCCTTCTCAAATCCCTTTGTGCTGGGGGCTGTTGTCATTACGACAATATTACAGTTGATGCTCGTTTACGTGCCGCCCCTACGCGATTTCTTTGGTACCCACTTGCTGAGTCCAACAGAGTTGGGTATTTGCTTTGGTTTTAGTGCTTTGATGTTTGTGTGGATTGAAATTGAGAAGTTATTCCTGCGGTTGATGGGTAAAAAAGCTGTTTAACAGAGGGTTTTACTGGCATTAAAGATACTTCTTGTGGGGTGGGCAGAGGATTGCCCGCCTTTATTAGCGCTGGATAGTCCGCCATTTTTTGAATAGCACAACCCGGTTTATGCCGCCTCTATTTGCATGTTTTTCTCTCTCGAATGCTGTCGCCATTGCTTGCGGGTAACTAGTCATTAATCCCTTGGTTAACCCCTTATGTATCTGAAAACCCTTCACCTGCGACAATTTCGCAACTACAAAGAGCAGCAGGTTGACTTTACTGCTCCCAAAACAATTTTGGTGGGCAATAATGCCCAGGGAAAGTCCAATTTGTTGGAGGCGGTGGAATTGCTGGCAACTTTGCGATCGCATAGAATAGCACGCGATCGCGATTTAGTCCGGGAAGGGGAAGCGACATCTCAAATTCATGCCACTTTAGAACGGCAAACTGGCATCAGCGATCTGACCTTAACTCTCCGTCGAAATGGTCGCCGCACGGTTGCTTTAAATAGTGAGACTCTGCGGCGTCAGATGGACTTTCTCGGTGTCCTCAATGCAGTGCAGTTTTCCAGCTTGGATTTGGATCTGGTGCGCGGTGGTCCTGAAGGTCGCCGCAACTGGCTAGATACTCTGTTAATCCAACTCGAACCCGTATATGCTCACATATTACAGCAGTATCACCAGGTTTTGCGACAGCGCAATGCTTTTTTGAAACATAATGTAGAGACGCGCCACCTCTCGTCTCTACAATCTGAACTGGCTGTGTGGGATGCACAATTAGCTACCACAGGTACACGAGTGATTAGACGACGCGATCGTGCCATACAACGACTAGCCCCTATTGCCAGCGCTTGGCACGCTAGTATCAGTGGCAGTACAGAAATTCTAGAACTTAAGTACTCACCGAATATCTCTTTAGAGCAGAATCATCCAGAACAAATACAGCAGGCTTTTTTAGACAAAATACAGCTGCGTGCTGTTGCCGAGTTGCATCAAGGCACGACGCTTGTCGGTCCCCATCGCGACGAAATAGAATTGACGATTAATCAAACACCCGCTCGTCAATACGGTTCTCAAGGTCAGCAGCGAACTCTTGTACTAGCGTTAAAATTAGCAGAATTGCAACTCATAGAAGAAGTTGTTGGAGAACCACCGCTCCTACTGCTTGATGATGTCTTAGCTGAACTAGATCCATCCCGACAAAATCAGCTGCTTGATACGATTCAAGACCGCTTTCAAACCTTAATCACTACCACACATTTGGGTTCTTTTGATTCCCAATGGCTCAATTCCTCTCAAATTCTTTTTGTGAAAGCTGGAGAGATCTCGCTCATGAGTTATTAGTCATTGAAGAAGGAATCAGAATTGAAGTGGGGATTCAAACCTCCCACCAATTCATCAGATTTTGCTGAAGGGGGTAAGGACTCCGCGACTAGGAACCGGAACTCTACAATTTATACTTAAATCTTGCTTCAACATTGCTGATTACTAAGTACAGCATTTCATTAATTCGTAGCCAATTAAATTTGGTGACACTCTGCGTCCCTCCGCGCTACCTTAGCTACCTGGTGCGTTTAAAAAAGTTACGAACTTATGCAACGCCTGTACTAAGTTCCTAGCTGTGGAGTACTTTTTTAGCTTTCAAATCTTTTAAAAACATTTAGAACTAAAAAAGACAACAACGCACCTATTAATCCTAGCTGCCACCAACCACATCCAGCAGCAATTCCCAAAGCAGCACAAACCCAAATGGCTGCTGCTGAGGTAAGTCCGTGAATTTTACTTCGCGCTGATTCTTGGGAAGATTCACGTAGAATTTCCCCTGCACCAAGAAATCCCACACCAGCTGCAATGCCCTGAATCACTCGTGAGACAGCATCCGCATTCGGTTGATCTGTACCTGTTGCCAGCGATATGAGAGTGAACAAGGCTGCACCAAAACTCACGAGCATATGAGTTCTCAAACCAGCTGGTTTGTGTCTAATTTGGCGTTCTATGCCGATAATTGCCCCAACAAGCAAAGCAAGGCACAGCCTAAAGGTGATGTTCAACCAATCATTGGGTGCAATGTAGTAAATGCTAGGCAATGCTTAATCCTTGTTAATTCCTCATGGAGATTAATATACAATCACTCATGTACCTAATGGTAATATCCTGATAAGCACCTTTTGCGTTGGAAACTCGTTTATTATCATCGTTGTATTTTATCTAAACTCTAACCGCCATAACCACAGGCTAAATCAGCATAATTAAACATAAATGGTGGAAAAATGGTGGAAACTCGTTGTGGTAGTTTTTCAGTAGATGGCAACTGACTATCTGCCATTGATGAATCCGTAACTACTTATATGATTACGGCAATTCCGTGACCGGAGCAACTGACAACAGACAACAAATTAATTGAGTGGACAAACTCTACTGGCTTGATCAAATTAAACTGCAAGACCGCGCCAAAGCTGGTGACAAAGCATATTATTTAAGCAGAATCATGCAACGTGGTTATCCGGTGGTGCCTGGTTTTGTGGTTTCAGCGGAAGTTTTGCGAGAATTTTTAGAAACTCTCAACAGTTCCGAGGCGTTAGTCGCTGACTTACCACATTCTTCCTTACACCTAGATGTCAATAATTGGCGTCAACTTCAGCAGGTTGCTGGGCGCTTACGTCAAGAAATTAGTACTGCTGTTTTGCCAGCGCACCTGTTAAGTACAATCGTTAATGCAGCTAAAGAATTGGAATCTGCATACCTGATTTTTCGACCAAGTTTTGTCGTGCCAACTGCCAGACATGGGATAGGGAATACATCTGGATTACTCGAATCCGAAGTATGTCGATGTGATGAACAAGCGATCGCCCTAGCATTAAAGCGCACCTGGAGCCAGATGTTTCGTGCCAAGAGTTTATTGTACTGGCAATGGGCAGGAATAAAAGTGCAACAAATTAACTTGGGCGTTTTGGTACAACCCTTAAAGAATGCGATCGCCAGTGGCTCATTGAATGCGAACTCCTCTGAATGGGAAATATTAGCTACATCCGGATTAGGACTAGCAATAACTCAAGGTGATGTCTTACCAGATGTTTACTACATCCATCCGGTAACTGGTGCCATCAGAGAGCGGCAACTAGGCAATAAAATGCTGGCTTACTGTGTTAATGATACAGCAGCTGTAGCTAGTTTACAAACCGTGCCAGCTTCGCCGCTTACCTCAGATGACTCAAATCTTGTTACTTACCTATTGGACGAAGACCAGCAAAAACAGTATGCTTTACCAGAAGAATATCTGCAACCACTCATTCAATTGGCAAATCAACTTGTCAAAGAAATAGGTACACATTTTACCTTTGAGTGGACTCTCTCTTGTGACCCAACAAGGACGTTATACCTGACGCAAGTTAGCACCCCTCAAGCCACGATTTCTAATTTCCACTTGCTTAAGGGATTGGCAGCAGCACCGGGACGTGTGACGGCAACTGCTCATGTGATTACTAATTCACAGCAAAAACCAGAGCCACCACCTAAGCGAGTGATTTTAGTAGCACCTACAATAGCGCCTGATTGGTTACCGTTACTACAAAATGCTGCTGGCATTATTACTGAGCAGGGAGGATTAACTAGCCACGCTGCTATTCTTGCCAGAGAATTAGGAATACCAGCGGTTGTACGAGTAGGGCATGCTACAAAAATTATTCAGACTGGTGAAAGATTACTGATTGATGGCGACAAGGGAGAAGTTTATCGTCTCACAAGAGAAGCTGGAGAAGCTGTGGAGAGAGGAAAAGGGGACAAGGGGACAGGGAAACAGGGGGACGTGTTCACAAACCTCTCCGATTCCATCTCTTCATCATCCCCGCATCTGCCGATGATTGGAACTCAACTGCTGGTTAACTTGAGCCAGCCCAGCTTGATAGAGCAAGTGCAAAGCTTACCTGTAGATGGTGTAGGATTATTACGAAGTGAGCTGATGGCTTTGAATATACTAGAAGGGCAACACCCTAATACTTGGGTGCGCGAAGGACATCAGACACAATTGCTTGAGCGTTTGCGTGAGCAAATTATGCAGTTTGCTCGCGCCTTTGCACCAAAACCTGTTTTTTATCGGTCTTTGGATTGGCGTTCTCATGAACTGTTATCTTTTAACGATAGTCTACAATCTTCAACACAGTCTATGCTGGGGGAACGTGGCACCTTCAGCTATTTGCAAAATCCCGCAGTTTTCGAGTTAGAATTGGCTGCTTTGGCAGCTGTACAGAAAGCAGGATATAGCAATGTTCACCTACTGTTACCTTTTGTGCGCACAGTGGAAGAGTTTTCCTTTTGCCGTCAAAAAGTTGAGCAAGCAGAGTTAACTCAGGTACCGCAATTTCAATTATGGATAATGGCAGAAGTGCCAAGCGTGTTATTTTTACTGCCAGAATATGTAAAAGCAGGTGTAGCCGGAATTTCAATTGGTACCAATGACCTAACTCAACTCTTGCTAGGAGTGGATAGAGAGCAAGGACAACTCGCAAAAGCGTTTAATGAACGTCATCCAGTAGTCATGGGTGCTGTTGCTCAACTCATTCAAACGGCAAAAAGTGCAGGGATTCCTTGTTCTATCTGCGGTCAAGCACCAGTACTATATCCTGAAATCATTGAACAACTGGTACGGTGGGGCATCACTTCCATTTCTGTCGAACCAGAAGCTGTTGAGCGGACATATTTGGCGATCGCTCGTGCTGAGCAAAGGATACTTTTAGAAGCAGCACGGCGTCAACTCAATCAATCGACATAGCCCACAGACTTTGTAATATGACACCCAACTATTCCTTGTCTTTTCAAAACTCAATCTTTTTCAATCGGCTACCGTAAATTATTTATCAGAATTGGAACAATTATAGATTTTTATACTTATTCACGTTTGATATTGAAAATAGCTTGCACCAATACTCAGGATGCACCATATTACAGAAGAAGGTTAAGCGATACTTGTGATGAGTAATAGCGAAACATCACACCAAATCTATAATTTGGGTGGTCAATTATTGGTTGCGACTTTGAATCCCCAACCAATCGATTATGAATTATGAATTCTGTCTTGTACATCATTCTTTTCAATAATTCCTCTACCTTAAATAAGGTATTAATTTTAAATAAAAATGTGTTTAGAAGACAATATTTTGATCAAGCCTTCATTGTATTTCTGAATACAGCTTAGCTTTAAATTCAAAACATTCTTTAGATGGAAGTTAAGTGAAGTAGCAAGATTTATGCTTTTTCTATATGGCGTTGATTCTAAAGCTCTAACAGTCATGAAATTTGTTAGAAAATTTGTCACGCAATCTTAACTATTGCCTTTCTAAAACATAAATTCACAAAGCTACTCTATTATGCGTACTTCCTTGCTGCTGGGTCTGGCTACACTACCGATTCTTTTTAGCTGACTCGGGCAGAAGCCCCGCGCTGTAATCTTCGATTCAGCGACGGGATGAATGCCCGGACAAAAAGAGTGCATTCCCCAACCAATATCAACTATCGGTTGATGAGGCAGTGGGAATAGCACTCTTTTTGTCTATCTGTATGGTTGGCAACGAATCAATAAGCTCTTCAAGAACTTGGGTTAAGGTCTTGTCAACGTGAACAGCATACGTACGGATCTTGTTAAGTCTACGCTCACTTATTCTCATTTTTAATTGTTTATTCTTCATATAGTTACCCCAAAAAGTACACATTTATGTTACCATTAGTATACAAAGGAGGTGATTAAAAGTGTTGAAAGCAATAAAGGTCAGACTATACCCAACAACCGAACAAGAAATAGCTCTAGCCAAATCGTTTGGTTGCGCGAGGTGGTATTGGAATTACGCCCTTAATGCTTGCATTCAACACTATTCAGAAACTGGTAAATCTCTAAATTTAAGTGTTTACAAAGCTTACTTGCCTCAATTAAAAGTAGAGTATCCTTGGTTAAAAGAGGATTGTTATTCGGCTGTTTTGCAGTGCGTAGCAATCAATCTAAACAAGGCATATGCGAACTTTTTTGAAGGTCGTGCTAAGTTCCCGAGGTTCAAGTCAAAGCATCACAAACAATCAATCCAGTATCCTCAAAACGTTAAGATTGTGGGTGATTGCTTAGAAGTTCCCAAGATTGGTGTTATTAAAGCAGTCTTTCATAGATCCATTGAAGGGAAACTTAAGACAGTCACTATCAGTAAGACTCCTACAGAGAAATACTTCGCCTCTATTTTGTGTGAAGTGGAAGAAGGTGGCGGTCAATCGTCTGGCGACAAGATATTGGGCATAGATTTGGGTATTAAAGATTTCGCTATTGTTCATGATGGAGAACAAATTACAAAGCACTCGAATCCGAAATATTTAAAACGTCATGAGAAGAATCTAGCCAGGAAACAGAAAAAGTTTGCGCGTAAAGTTAAAGGTAGTAACTCAAGAAACAAATATAAAAAACTTGTAGCCAAGGTTCATGAACGAGTATCAAATTCCCGCCAGGATTTTCTGCATAAACTGAGCAGAAAACTGGTAGACGAAAGCCAAGTTATCGTTGTAGAAAACCTCAACGTTAAGGGACTGGTACGGAACCGGAAGCTGTCACGCGTCAATATCCGACGTGGGTTGGGGAATGTTCGTCAACTTCCTTGATTACAAGTTAAAAGCTGCATATGGTCAGCTTGTAGAGATTGGCAGATTTTTCCCTAGCTCAAAAACTTGTTCATGCTGCGATCATGTTCTTGATGGGTTAACGCTCGATATACGTGAATGGGATTGCCCATCGTGTAAAACTCATCATGACCGTGATGGTAATGCAGCGCTGAACATCAGGAATGAAGGATTAAGGATATTGCAAAATAATGGCGGAGGGAACCCCGTTATTGCTGATAGAGGCTGTGTAAGACCACCTACCCGTAAGGGCAAGGGGCAACGGTCTATGAAATCAGAAGCCCACACCGACAGACGTTAGGGTCGGTGCTGGGTAGTTCACTGGGTTATCAGCTCAAGCTGAGACTGTAAAATCTGCCAATTCTGGGGCGATTGTGCAAAGCGCAGTGCCAGAGGCGATTGCCCAAGGGGCAGTGGCAAAGCCAATCGCAATTGTTGAAAGTCAAAGGCTGAGTTTTCCAAAAACCGCGCCTCAATCTCATTCCGCTAGAACTTTGGCTCAATTAGTCAGTCCAATCGCTGTTAATTCTGCTGCCAAGCCTATCCCAGGAAAAGCTCTGACTTCTGCCTCTGCTCTGTTGGCTCGACCTTCTAAAACTGTAGCTCCTATGGCTCAAGTTGATACGACGACACTTCAGCTGATTTCCTCATCACTGGTGGTGTAGATGTTCCTTTGTCACCCCGATTTACGGCGACTGCTGCCGTAAATGTAACGGCTTTTGATGAGGCTGCTGTGGGGCTGTTAATCGGCATCGGCTACAACTTTTCAGGATTCTAGAGTTACCGCAATACTAAAGCAAAGAACTTGACACTCCCACGGCTCATCAGTCAGTACCAATCCGGGTGCTACAACATTAGCACGAATTCCGTGGGGACCCAGTTCCAATGCGAGGCTCTTTATAAAAGCATTTAATCCAGATTTTGCCGTGCTATGGGCAGAGAATCCCTCACTAGGAGAGCGAGACACGCTACTGCTCACTGCAATAATGCAACCCCGCTTCTGTTCAATCATGGATGGAACAACTGCCTTGCAAGGAAAAAAAGCACCTTTGAGTTCTCCAACCAGTTTTGCTTCAAAATCTTCCCAGCGATACTCTATGAAGGGAGCAATAGGAAACCCAGCATTGGCATTGATCACCAGCGTATCAATTGGACCAAACGCCTCTGCAACCTGTTGCACCATTGCGTCTACTTGCTGAGGATCTCTCACATCTGCCTTGACGGCTAGCGCTTGACCCCCTTCTGATGTAATCGCTTCCACCACCTGCCCAGCAGCTTCTTCACTGCCATAATAATTAACACCAACGGCTGCCCCGTGGCGTGCCAGTAGTTTAGCAGTGGCTGCACCAATCCCGCGACTCGCTCCTGTAATGAGAACGACGCGATCGCTCATCAATTTCTGATTGTCTAAAATTTGATCTGTTTGAGCCTGTGTAGCAACCATAGGTAATTTCCTTTCACGCTGTTAAGTATTTAATGGCTCTTGACTAGTGGTGAGGGTTGGTTCCACCTGCCGGAAAACACAAATTCTTCTAAGGGCTTGTCGTCATAGTCCTCCATTGTCATGGTTTCCATTGGACCAACAATGTCAGTACCCGCGTTGTTGATCAGGATGTTGATCGCTCCAAAGCGATCGCGCACCTGCTGCACCATCTGCTCAACCTGAGTTTGATCCGTCACATTACAAGGGAGAACCAGAACCTCTCCACCTCGTTGCTCTAGCTCAGTCCGCGCCCGTTCCAGTTCTGTTGTGTCACGCGCACAGATTGCCAAACGTGCGCCTGCCTCAATCAACTGGCGCGCCATCACCAGACCTAACCCCCGTGAACCTCCTGTCATCAGTACGGTCTTGCCGTTCAGGTCATATGTACGTTCCCGCCACCAGCGATCCAACAAAAGTGAACTCAGCAATGTACCAATGATGCCTGCTGTAAAAATAAGTAAATTCTGATAGTTTAGATTCATAAATAGCCAGTTCCTAATGATAATGCTTGCGGTTGATGTTTAAATCAGCCCCAATGTCTTGAAGATCTTAAATTGAAAAGTGCTATGGCTGATCCTAAATCCGCTCTTAAGGAGCTTCCCTCTTGCTAAAGTTGTGCTACCTAAGCGAGCGAGCTACCAAAAGGGGTAAAGCAGTTTTAAGTTTGGATGTATCAGCCCAAACACCATAGCCTTGATCTCCTTGGGGTGGCTCCTTTGAAGCATTACCCACTAACTACACTTGGTTTTATTGCCACTTTGGTCAAAACGTGCTATAATTGACAATAGTATTTATGCGTGTAGCACTTGTGCCAAAAGTGACACAGTGCTTTACATTTATTTACCGAAGAAAACCGAAGAAAAATTCAGAATTCAGGAACCAGAATCCAGCTTGGGGATTCTTTAGACTGGATGTCCAAGGGAGATTTAGAGCAAGCGATTTTACAGTTTTGTGAATAAAGACAAATATCTACGCTTGAAACCCCTGACTTGATTGCTGGAGTATTCTGACTCCTGACTCCTAATTCCTTTTCATCCCTAGTAGTCGTTCATCCTCCGACATGGATGGCAGGACGGCGCTCAGGATCTTTCTCAGCTTTACGAAGAACTTCACGCGTAACCACAGCAATATCCCCCTCACCAAACAAGATAAAGCGGAGCAAGTATTGTATCGGGTTTCCCTCAACCCAACCAAAATAAGCATGCGGAATCTTACCCGTTTGGTCGCGAATGTAGAGAAGTAAAGCGGCGATCGCGTTAGGGACGGCTGCACTCTCAGCACGCAGGATGCGGTACTGATCGACCTCGACCCCTTTAACTCTGATTATGTTTGCAAATTCTGAAGCATCAGATACCTGAATCTCTAGAAACAAGATCGGATCGCTGAGCGGAATATGGTTGTCCTCGCGCACCTCTTGCTCCTTTAAAGCATACTCTCGTATATCGCCCTTATTCAATCGGTTGGCAATCAGTCGTATCGCACCCCGGCTCTCTTCAGCAATGAACAGACGAGCATTTTCGTCAATTTCGATCCGTTCCAGTCGAAGTTCGGTGGATCGCCACACGCGTGAAACCAGCGAGCTGAGGATGATAGCACCGATGAAGAACGCAGCGATCCTAATCCCCTCGGGTCTCTCGATGATATTGACAACAGTGGTATACACAAACAGCAGCGTAATGATTCCAAAAGCGAGCCTTCCTCGCTTGAGTCTGTGGCGATGGGCTGATAAGGTCACAGCAAACGCAGCCGAGGTGATCAACACAAGCACGCCAGTTGCGTAAGCCCCACCTTGAGCTTCCACATTAGCTTTGAAGAGAATTGTGACAACAAAAGCAATAGCTGTATAGACTAACACCAGAGGTCGCGCTGTCCGTGCCCAATTCGGTGCCATGCCATAGCGCGGCAGGTAGCGGGGTACGATATTGAGAAGCCCTGCCATTGCGGATGCACCTGCAAACCAGAGAATGGTGATGGTACTTATATCGTAAATTGTGCCAAAGCCATTGCCTAGATACTGATGCGCTAAATAGGCGAGGGCACGCCCACTTGCCTTGCCCCCGGTTTGAAATTCTGCTGCTGGAATCAGTAGAGTCGTTACAAAGCTGCTGGTGAGCAAAAAGAAGCTCATGATCCCAGCAGCAACTGTGAGCAGCTTGTGCGTATTGCGAATGCGTCCTTTGGGCTGTCGGGAGGTGTCGCTGCTGCTGCCCTGCACCAGAGGCATAACCGTCACGCCAGTCTCAAAGCCTGACAATCCCAAAGCAAGCTTTGGGAATACCAGGACGGCTACGCCAAGCATGATCAAAGGGTTGTGATGGGTAGCAAAAAGAGTAGTCTGCCAATCAGCGATCGCAGAAGGTTGATTCAGAATCTGATACAAACCGACGCTCACGACAACGAAATTCAACACTAGATAGATTCCAACCAAAAAGACTGCAATACTGATCGCTTCTCGGAAACCTCTGAGGAAAACTGCGGCTAGCAATGCCACGAGTACCAGCGTAATACCGACCTGCTGATTGTGAAGCCAACTTGGCACGAGCGGATTTTCGATGATATGGGCAGTAGCATCAGCAGCCGAAAGGGTAATGGTAATGATGAAGTCGGTTCCTACAAAGCCGAGTAGGCAGAGTACAAATAGCTTGCCTTGCCACCAGGGGAGCAAGTGTTCGAGCATAGCAATTGACCCTTCGCCATGAGGACTTTTGGCAGCAACGCGGCGATAAATCGGCAATGCCCCAAACAGCGTCAGCAAAACCAGAATCAGGGTTGCCACAGGAGAGAGAGAGCCTGCTGCCAATGCTGCAATACCAGGTTGATAGCCAAGCGTCGAGAAATAATCTACACCTGTCAAGCACATAACCTGCCACCAAGGATGGCTGCGGTGTTGTTCTTCTTTGCGGTAGGGTCCTTCCTTCTCGTTTCGGTCTTCTTCGAGCAACCAGTTGATGAACTTTGTGCCGATCCTTTTTGTTGGAACGATTGATTTAGCCATCAAACGCTACTCCTGCTGTACAGCTACATTTATATAATTTGGCGCTACGATACATAGCTCTCATAATTATCTCTTTCTAAGAACTAAACTCCTTGAGTAGAGATAACACACCCGCTTTGAGAAGGATTTTCGTTGTGTCCCAATTTTAAAAGCCCAAATCATCAGTCCACAATGTTGATTTTCCCGAGGACTTTCTCTCTTGAGCTATAACAAGCAATGCAGAGGCGCATTTATGTTTGGAAATAGGAGTATCTAAAGTGAGAACCTATGATTAACAAAAAGGTCGCGCTGGTTACAGGAGCATCATCCGGGTTTGGACAGTTAACCGCTCATCTACTTGCTCAAGAGGGTTACTGTGTCTTCGGCACCAGTCGCAAGCAACATTCCGCCTCGCAGGGTGTAGAAATGCTGACGCTGGATGTAAAATCTGACGACTCAGTACAATCGTGTATAAAACAGTTGCTTGCACAAACTAACCGCATTGATTTGCTGATCAATAATGCCGGACAAATACACGCTAGCGTGATTGAGGAAACAAGCTTAGAACAAGCCAAGGATATTTTTGAAACAAACTTCTGGGGTGTTGTCCGCCTCACCAATGCCGTTTTACCAACGATGAGACAGCAGCGTAGCGGGCATATTATCAATATGAGTTCGCTGGGGGGATTGGTAGGGGCAGTCGGTCAAGGTTTTTACTCAGCAAGTAAGTTTGCACTCGAAGGTTATAGTGAAGCACTCAGTGTGGAATTAGACCCTTTCAATATCAAAGTGTCTTTAATTGAGCCTGGTTATTTCAAGACCAACTTTAATCACGCCATGTCGCAAGGAACCTGCACTTATGCCGATTACGACACTGTACGTGATGTGCTGCCCTCATCAATCAGTCAGGCAATTGCACGAGGTGATAATCCCGAAAAAGTTGCACGGATGATTCTTAGGGTGGTACAAAGCCAGTCGCCGCGATTGCGGTATCGTGTTGGCAATCAGGCATGGGTGCCTGCTTTGAGAGCTATTCTACCAGATAGGCTGTTCCGACTGAGTGCGCGCAAGTTCTTGAACCTGCCTTGACACTCCCCTAGCTATCAAAACACGGCGTTAGCTCGTTTTGATGTAAAGCCAGGGAATTCTAGGCTCAAGGTCGAAACTTGTTCAACCAGGATTGCTCCAGACTGAATATATAAGTAATTAAGCGGACTTGATATTAGACACCAGAGGGAAATGTCTCCGGCGGTTCTGTCATCTGGGAATCGGGGCTGCGATCAAGAGGTTCTACGCCTCTTGTGTCATCAATGTGAATCACTGCATCAAACTGTTCGGGGAGTCGTGCATAGAAGTAGTGGCTAATACGCTCGGTTTTGGGCAGGTAAATCACACCAATTGCCCGCTCTAATCGAGGTTCTTGCAGTCCTGTGACTGCTTGATTATCTTGTCGCAAATCCAGTAAAAACCGAGGCAAACCTGTATCGTGAAACAAAGCTTCATAACTACCTAACAATGCCGGACGAACTTGTTTGAGTTGTGTCACACCACCCCAACGAGAAGCAGCCGTGACCGTGCCCGTGTAGGTGCTAAAGCCTACAAGTACAGCATCACGACCATATTTTTCGCGCACAAGCTGCCCCACGTTCAGTTCACCCGCATCTCCCATGTCGGTTGCTCGCGCATCACCCAAGTGAGAGTTATGCTCCCAAACTACAACCTTTGTACGGTTGCCCTGTGTATCTAAATGGGCAACGAGATGATCTAAGGTTTCTGCCATGTGGCGAATGCGCAAAGCGCACGCTACGCGAACGCGGACATTCCATGACGATACCCGCCCCTGAAACATCGAGCGGTAGTATTCCTCGGCATCCTTCACCAGTCGGGCGTTCTGTTCAGCATAGAAAAACTCGTCTTCTGCAACCCGCCCATCGCGCCCTGCATACTCCGCAGTCTTACGTTGCAACTCCATCAATTGATTGACAGCTTCTTTCTCGCAAGACTCGCTCAGACCAAAACTGGCAGCATACCCATAAGCCTGGGAGTCTTCGCCAAAGTGTCCTAAGCACGAATAGCGGTGGCGTGCCCGTTCTGCGGCTTCTGGGTCAACCTTGTCCAAATAACCCACAACCTCTTCTATTGAGGCATGCATACTGTAAAGGTCAAGCCCATAAAAGCCAACCTTCGTTGCATTCTGTGGTAAGGCATCATTATATTGGCGTAGCCAGCCGATAAAATTCACCACATCGGTGTTACGCCACATCCAAGCGGGGAAGCCTTGGAAGCCGCCCAATGCTTCAGCAGGCGTAGGGTCATCATTGACTCCGCGCACATAGCGATTGATACGGTAGGCATCGGGCCAATCTGCTTCTACTGCTACAGCTGTAAAGCCTTTCTCTTGAATCAGGCGTTTGGTAATCTCTGCTCGTTGTTCGTAAAACTCATGGGTGCCGTGAGAAGCTTCACCAATAAGTACAAAACGAGCATCGCCAATGAGTTCCATCAGTGGGTCATAATCTTCGACTGCACCCGTAAGTGGATGCGCTGTTTGACGCACTGCATCACTTAGTTTCGTTATGCTTGCATTTGACATGATTCTAAACCTAATAACTACTTACCCTTATTCACAGCCCCTTGGAGCAGCTTACAAATCTCTTCATCAAGAGTCTAAGACCATAAAAAGGGTGGGGATTTTAGTGTAATAGAAGGTAATATATACAGTGTTTCAAAACTGCTTATCTTATAGACTCATTTTAGATACATAGAAGTCATTTCTCCTCTTACTCTAGTGGTGTTACTAAAATTGTTAGCATCTCGAAAGAGTGAAAACCGTTTTAAGTTTTGTGTAACTCCAAGCACAATCATCTATAGAGAAAAAATTTCTTCTGCAATTGATGGATGAATGCCGATACTTGTATCTAAATCCTTTTTAGTTGCTCCCAATTTCATGGCAAGGGCAATACTTTGAATAATTTCAGATGCATATTGACCTACCATATGAGCGCCTATGACTCGCTCTGATTTACTGTCAACCACTAACTTCAAGAGAGTTTTTTCATCTTTGTTAGTCAGACCGTAAAAAAGTGGTTTGAACTCCTGACGGTAACATTGCACTGATTCACCAAATTTTTCCCGTGCTTGAGCCTCTGTCAAACCAACTGTAGCAGCTTCAGGTATGGAAGAAACTGAAATTGGGATTAATTGATAGTTCAAAATGTGGGGATTTTTTCCAAATTCAGTATCAACAAAAGCACGAGCTTCAGCAATGGCAACAGGTGTCAATTTCATTCTATTGGTACAATCGCCAATGGCAAAAATATTCGGTTGTGTAGTGCTACTATACTTATCCACCAAAATGGCACCGTTTTGAGTCACCTCAACGCCTGCATTTTCCAAAGTTAAGTTACTTAAATTCGGTGCCATATATTTTAGGCATAAACCAGTATCTACTGTCAAATTGACATTATGATCAGCCATCAATGTCAGATTTAGACCATCTGCTAATTGTTCAAATTTTTCGACTTTAGTATTCGTGAAAATTTTTACACCATGCTTAGTCATGCTCCCTTGAACGCTTAGGGCAATATCTTCATCACAATTTGCCAAAATCATGTCTGATTCAGTAATTACAGTTACTTTAACCCCAAGCCCACTTAAACTCCCAGCAGTTTTTATAGCGACGTAATCTCCTCCAATAATTCCTATCTGCCTGGGTAATTTTTTGAAGCTAAGCAGTTCTTTTATTGAGATGGCATACTCTACCCCTGGTATATCTGGTTTGACAGGTTTTGCTCCCACCGCAATCAAAATTTTATCTGCCGTTATTTTCTGCCCATCAATATCTAAAGTGTGAGCATCTCGGAAGGTGCCATGACCCCAAATAATCTCTATTCCTAATTCTGTAAGGTATTTAGTATGTACCTCATGGAGTTGTTCCACTTTCTGGTCTTTAGCTACCTTGAATCTCGACCAGTCAAAGCTGCTATTACACTCACTCCATCCATAAGATACTGCAACAGGAAAAAGACTCGAGAAGTTAGCAGCATAAGCCATTAATTTCTCAGGAATACAGCCATAGTTAATACATGCACCACCGACAGCGACTGCTTCTGCAATTCCTACACGAGCACCATAAGAAGCAGCGCGTTTAGCAGCAGCAAGACCACCAGAACCAGCACCAATAATAAAAAGGTCGTAATCAAAGCTCATCACCGTCGCATTGCTCCAATTCAAAATTCAAAAAGAGCTAGAATTTTTAATTCTTAATTTGTAATTTCCCAAAGGGAGATGATATCTATTCTGGCTTTTTGTGCCAATTTCCATCTTCACCTTTTTGGTAATCACGCTTGACCGCACTCCATGCAACACGGAAGGCACGTTCTTCTTCGCCGTACTCTCCTTTTGCATTATTAAAGGCTGCTTGAAAAATTTCTTGGGCGTGTTTAGGAAGATGTTTTCTTATCGATTCCGGTAAATCATCAATTTCTTTATAAGGCATATATTTAACTCCTTTACCACCATACTAGGCATTGCTTCGTTTTCTTCGTGTCTACGTGCCTCAAAATATGTTTAACCGCAAAGACACGAAAAACACTAAGGTAAAGTGTCAGATGATTATGATTTTTCAACGCGCACCAAGAACATCAGGTGCTACGCGCCCATCTTTTTCTAACGCTATAAACAAATTAGCTTAACTTTCAAGTAATATATTTGATGATTGCGAAATGGTTTTAAATATAAATCTGACTCAAGATAGATAAACCTTTACCGAAAGGTGAAATTAATATGTTGTACTAAGTTTGTCTATTGGTTTTTCTTAAGGGAAGCTATATAAATGTTTGCCGTTTTCACTGATGACAAGCTTATTTTTAAGATAGTCTCACACCCAGTGGCAACCTCTCTTCAAAAGAGTATCTAAACCGTTCGTGTACTGACCTATTTTTTCAAGATTTCAAAGTCTAACAGTTTTCTCCTTGCTAACCGAGGCAAGTGTTTTTTCATGGTCTAACGCTGAAAACTTAGCTGTTTGAAAACGTTCAAGATAACAGTATAGGACAACACACTGTTTTGCAAAATTTAATCCTTTCTTTTGACAGATTTAACTAGATGAAATGTGAGTTGAATGGGAAGTGTTACGTTTCGTAGTGAACCGACTGAATAAGATTTATTTCTATCTGTTTCGCAAATTGGTAGAAACGATATTCCAGCGGGCAACTCGTAATTAAGTGAAGATTTACATGAAATTTGGAGTAACAATATGGAAAACATAAATGCGGGGAACATGACAGAGCGTTACTGCGCCCTGATTGTCGGAATGCTCTTTCTGATTTTAGGTTTGGCTGGATTTATACCAGCTTTGGTTACATTGCCTGGAACAGATGCGTCTTACGTGCCGTTCGATGCATCTCCTAGCGCCTATGCTAAGGGATTTGGCTATGTCTTTGGGTTATTTCCCACCAATTTCTTGCATAACCTTGTACATTGCGCTGTTGGAGTGTTCGGAATTGCCTCCTATAGCGATTTGAACAGTGCCCGCCTATTCAATCGTTTTTTTGCAGTTGCGTATATTGCGATCGCCATCCTGGGAGTGGTGCCCGTGGCTAACACGATGTTCAATTTAATGCCAATATTTGGTAACAATGTTTGGTTCAACGCCCTAACGGCAATAGCTGTTGCTTATTATGGCATTATTATACCAGCTAAGGTCAAGGGTGCTAGTGTATCGCAAAGTTCTTAATACCCTCTTCATCCTTAACTTTAGGGCTGTTTCATTTGGCCTTTAGACAGCCCGGAAATCCCTTTCCGGGCTACTAGGATAGTGTTGGGCTACTAAACTGAATTCCTATATAGCTTGTTGAAGCTTATACACCAGCAACAAGATTAATATCGGAAAATTGCCGCAATAGGTGTGCTAAATGGCACTTCTTCTGGGGCAACGGCGTAGACCGTACCACCGTTTAACAAGGTATGAGCAGCAACAAGATCCAACAAATCTTCATCGCCCGCTTCTTCTTCTTGGTGCAAATAAACGGTTTCTGAGGTAGGGTCAAACAATCCCCATTGCTGCTGACCAACTGCAACCAACAAGGAATCAATTCTTTGGTAATAAGCTGCCGGCACAATTTCCTTGAGTTCGTTGGATGCTTTGCCAGTATTACCACCAAACAATTCGTTAAATCGCTCTACAACCTGTTGTTGCGATTTATGGTAGTACGGTTCAACAATCGGCCAAGCTCGTTCGTGCAGTTCTTGTGCGCTGAGAATCTCTTGATTCCCACTGATACCTTCTTCGATTAAATGCTGGTAAGTATTTGCATCTCTGTAAAGAGGCAACAAGTACTCTACCCCAGCCAGCATCAAAGGCGCTGTTTGGTTTCGCAATTTCTCTTGCAATGCGCCATTAACAGCGTGAAAGAATTGCAGGATGGCTTCCTGATGCTTATCCCTGTCGGGACTACCCTGACCGTGAAACGCACCCGGCTGTGCCCCTGAGAAAGAATTGGCGGTTCCGCCTTTGGATGTAGCAATTCGGAACTGACCGTCTTGGGCAGTCTCATCATAATTGAGAGCTTCATCCAGACTTTTAGGCATATTTTCCACCTCTACCTCTTGGATGCTGTAGCGGCTTCCCTCAAAAAACCGCACATCCTTTTGACTTAAAGCCAACAGGTAGAAACGCCCATCGCCATTTAAAATCGGCAATAGTGGCTTAATGTGAAATCGGTCTGTCACCACCACCAACTCGTCAAATTGGTGAGGCAGGGTATAGTAGCGAAAAATATCTTTAGAAATAAAGACTGCTATTCCTTGCTCTCCCATTTGTTCCCAAAAATCCGAAGTATCCAGTTGATGGGCTTTTGCGAGCAATTCAACTGCATCGTTCTGCTCAACACCTGCATCAATTAAGCGAGCCTCAGCCTCTTTTATTAAATTCTTGAAGCGAATTGGGTCTTGTCGAACTTCTGGTCCGGCTGGGTGCGTCGGCATATAAATTGAAACAGAATTTTGTCTTGGCTGTTCTAGTAGTGTTTTTATTTCCTCTCTAGAAATTAATGTCATGCCATATCCCTCGTATTAACGTGAGTAGAAATTCCAAACAAAACCGCTGATATATTCAACGGTTCTATGAGAAATTTCTCCTTTGACTATTTGATCTGGATTTATTTCACGTCAAGCAAGGTTAAGTTTCATCTTTCTTATGGCAGGAAATCTAGGCATGATTTTTGTTCATATAGAGTGTAGGGCTGAAAAAATTCAAAAAATGAGTTTGAATTGACTATTCGTTAACAACCTTACACTCTTGTAGCTTATTTCCACCGAAGACTGGTCATTCAACATTAGGCGTGTTTGGGTTAATACGTTTTGAGTTCCTTCTTATGTTGTTTTCTCCTTGGTTAACAAAACCTAAAGTCACTCGTTTCATAATCCAATGCAGACCGACAAGTATGCCAAAAGTAATAGCAATAATCACCAGAGGCTGTTTGCCAAGAATGTCCTCTATTCCTTTAGTCAGCACAGCATCTGGTTGAGTCACAAAATCCCAGCTGTTAAAACGTAAGAAACGTCCCCAATAAACACCAACAGCGCAGAGAGCATGGGTAATTAACTCAACCCACAAAATCCATTGGCTCTTACCAATACGATGTAAGTAATAACCTAAATTAATTAAAGATATAACGTAAGCTTCAAATCCAGCGAAAATAACTAGCACATACAACGGGATGAGTAGAAGGGTTATTATCCAGACAGACTGAATTGTACGAATATCATCTATCAGGTGAATGATATCAGTCAGCAGGTAAGGCGCATTTGGTAAAAAAGCATAGAAAACTACAAATCCCAACCACCAAACCCAAGACTGTCCGCGCCTCCTGCGAAACAACCAAACACTTAAAGCCAAAGGTATAAAAGCTAGAAATAAGTTCCAAGTCATCCAACGCATATTGATTTGCAAGACTTGCACGACTCTGGTGATCAATTCAATGAGTTCTGCTTTCATAGCTGCTTCCTTGACAATGTGTAAATGATTATGGTTTCCCTGTATAGTTATAAGCTAGCTGATTGACAGTCAAAACTCCATTGAGTGGTAAAAATGGCTACTAGCCAAATGGTCAATCAAACACGCTAACTCACTAGTATAGCCAATGTGTCAATCAGAGCAGGTTTACCATAGAGACGTTTCTCACCTGGAATAGTGCTCTTGTGCTGGCTGTGATTATAGATTTCATCTTGCCCTCATTAAGTTCCAGAAATGATTGTAATGAGTTAATCTACAGTAGCGCCTGAGCGCTACTGCAATCCCATTGATGTCATTTTGATTGGCTACAGTACTTATTAACCTGAGATGCCAGGTCATCAGACTGCTTGGCAGCATTTGCCGCTGCTGTGAGAGCCGTATCGATTTCTCCTCTAGCCTTTTGAATTTTTATCCTACCCTCTGATGAGTCTTGTGCGTTCTTAGCTGAACCAAGAGCCTTACCTGCCTTGGCGATCAATTGACTGAAAGTCTCAAATACCTGCACAAAACGGCTCTGAAATTCTTGAAGCTTGGGATCTTTTAACTTCAGCTCCTTGATTTGTTTGGTCACAGCTTCCAAATCCTTGGATAGTTGCAAGCTTGTTGTCACCTGCTGCCCTTTATTGTTATCAATCAGTTCACTTCCTTTGTTTACGACATCAATCAGTCGCTGACATTGAGAGGCTTTGCTGTCACTACAAGCAGTAACCAAAAGGACGATGCTCAAGCTAAGAGGAACAATAACGGTATATTTACGTAAAATAGACATTAACACCCAACCATCAATAAAACCCAAACAATAGTAACTAATGATTCAGTAGTTTTTGTTGGTGTTTCGATAATTGAATTCTTTAGAATTGCTAAGGGTAGCCGAGAATTACGACATGGCTCTAGTAGTGGAGCCACTGACAACTTGAAGCTAAAACCTTTCAACGACTAAGTTCAGTAGTACTCCGGGACAGCGCAGGTGTACCGGGTTGCACGCCTGCAACCTTGAGGCGGATGCGGTAGAGACTTGTGGTTGCTGTTATGTAAAGCGTTTTGTAGTCCGAGTCGCCCCAAGCTAGATTTGTTACCACCTCAGGCACGATAATCTTGCCCAGTAGTTGACCTGCTGGGGAGAAAATCCACACTCCTTGAGGACCGCTACAGTAGACATTGCCTTGCACATCTACCTTCATACCATCGGGTACGCCAGAGTTGCTAGGTTCTTTCAATTGTGCAAAGACCTGTCCGTTAGTGAGCGTGCCATCTAAGTTGACTTGGAAGACACGGATGTGTCCTGTTTCAGAATCACTCACATACAGTTTGTTCTCATCCGTCGAAAAGGCTAGCCCATTGGGGCGCACTAAGTCTTTAGTAAGCAACATCAAAGTTCTATCTGGTGCCAGTCGATAAACGCCATAAAAGCCCAGTTCTTCTTGTTGCTTGCTAATGCCGTAGGGGGGATCAGTGAAGTAAATGCTGCCATCTGACTTGACAACAACGTCGTTGGGACTGTTGAGCCGCTTTCCAAGATAACGCTCTGCTAAGGTTATCTTGGTACCGTCTTTAGTGGTACGTACGAGGCGGCGGTCATGCTCAGCAGTAATTAACCGTCCCTGCCGATCCAATGTATTGCCGTTGGCATGTCCCGCAGGACGACGAAATATCGAAATCTTACCGTTAGGAGTCCATTTGTAGATAGTATCAGCACCGATATCACTAAACACTAGGAAGCCGGGCGGGTTCCAGAGCGGTCCTTCTGTGAAGTTAAAGCCGCCGGACACCTTTTCGACCTTGGCGTTGCTGCTCATGATGACTTGTAAGCCGCCAAAGCTATTTCCGCCGCTCTGCTGCGTGCTCAACACGGTCAGTAAGAAACTGCACAGGGCTATTAATTTACTATTAATTTAAAAATGCCCCCCCATCGCATTGAATTATTGAGAAATTCCAAGTTTAATTATATATTTCCTTGGATTGCATAATTTAGCTAAAAAATTCTTTAGATTAGGGATAAAATCGTGTTTCCTTTTATTCCATACTCAAGCTGGTTACACAGGGTGATTCAGCCCCAGTTAGCCATGCACATCCCAGATGGCTTTCTTAACTTACCTGTTATTTTTGTCACCTGGGTAATTGCGATCGCTTTAATTGCACTCGCGCTCTCGCGATCGCAAGCAGAATACCAGGAAAAAGCCGTACCCCTGATGGGAGTGTGTGCCGCTTTTATCTTTGCGGCTCAAATGATTAATTTCCCCATTCCCGGCGGCACTTCCGGACACCTTTTGGGTGGAACGCTAGCGGGAGCTTTATTAGGTCCGTGGGCTGGCTCTCTGGTGATGGTGGCGGTGTTTATCGTCCAAGCTGTTTTGTTTCAAGATGGCGGGCTGACGGTCTTAGGAGCCAACATCTTTAATATGGGATTGATTGGCACATTTGCTGGTTATTACTTATACAAAGCAATCCGGTTTGCCATTGGTCGCAATAAATTGTCAGGAATGGTAACTGGCGCAGCCGTTGCTGCCTGGACAAGTGTCATCGTTGGCTCACTTTTGTGTGCCATAGAACTGGCTATATCGGGAACAGTTCCCTTAACAGTGGCGTTGGCAGCAATGGCAACTTGGCACGTCATTATCGGTATTGGTGAGGCAGTGATCACCGTAATAGCACTGACGTTTATTTGGCGGACTCGACCGGATATGTTCTACGATCCGCCGCGCAAGGCTGTTGTCTCTCGTCCTCTCTCTCGGCATCAATAGGGATAATGCATATGAGTAATAATTCGCGATCGCGCAATCGTGCTTTTGTCATAGCTGGCTTGGGTGTTGCCCTGCTCATTGCAGTTTTCCTGTCTCCTTTTGCCAGCAAAAATCCTGATGGCTTGGATCGAGTCTCGCAGGATCTGAAATTTGAAAATAAAGCCGCTGAAGATGCACCAGCTAAAAAGCTACCCTTCTACGCTGTGTTTGAGGAATACGCCCTCAGAGGTGTACCGGAAGCCGTCGCCACACCCATAGCTGGGTTAGTCGGAACGTTAGCAGTTTTTGGCTTGGCTTGGGGTATTGGCAAATTGGTTGTGCGTGGACGTGATTCATCTCACCCTGAGTTAGATGAATCCGAGTACACTGATGATTGAGAATAAACCAGGAAACTTAATAAAAATTTAACTAGATGCTGCTGCATATTGGGGCGCTAGCTTTTGATGTCGATAGTAAACAGGTCACTCCTTGGCACAAACTTGCCCCCCGTACCCGGATACTGTGTACATTGCTGCTCGTGTTTGCCATTGTTCTAACGCCCAATGGACATTGGTGGACTTGGGCAATTTATGGCTTGGCTGTGGCAAGCGTTTTATTGCTCAGTAAAGTCACCCTCAGCGTGTTACTGAAACGCTTAGCACTTGAGTTCGGTTTTGTTGGTGTTGTGCTTTTGGGTACTTTGTTTCGGGGTGGTGGCACGGTTCTTTGGGCTTGGGGTCCGTTGCAGATTACCACAGTGGGGCTAACTGTCTTGGGTAGTGTCACACTCAAGACGCTGCTGTCGCTGCTGATGTTGAATTTGCTCACTTTAACAACTTCAGTATCGGCGCTACTCAATGCCTTGATTCAACTGCGAACCCCGCCCTTGTTGGTGGCAATTCTAGCATCAATGTATCGTTATATTGGTGTGTTGATTAACGAGTTTAACACCATGCGGCGAGCAGCAGCATCTCGCAATTTGATGAACAGCAACCGTACTATCCGCCTGGTTGTTGGTAACATGATCGGAGCGTTGTTTATCCGCACTTATGAGCGAGGTAATCGCGTTCATCAAGCGATGCTGTCACGGGGTTATCAAGGAGTCCCACCGATAGAAAAAGTACCACAGGGCGGACGGCGCGATGTTATAGCTCTGAGTTTGACTGTAATTTTGGCACTTCTTGGACAAGCAGTTTATTTAATTAAGTAGTAATCCTCTTCGATGCATCATAATCCAATAAAAATCAAGAATCTGACTTATACCTACCCTGATGGTACTCAGGCTCTCGTGGGAATTAATTTATCTATCGAAGCTGGGGAAAGGGTTGCATTAATTGGGGCGAATGGTTCGGGAAAATCTACGTTGCAGTTTCACCTCAATGGAATTATTCTGCCACAGGAAGGAGAGGTAATTATTGGTGAGTGGTCTGTAACGCCGGAAAATTTGCGAGAAATTCGGAATTTTGTTGGGCTGGTGTTTCAAAACCCAGATAATCAGCTATTTATGCCTACTGTATGGGAAGATGTTGCTTTTGGTCCGATGAATTTGGGATTACGAGACAAGGAACTCAAAGAGCAAGTTCTTCAAGCACTAGCAGCAGTTGATATTGATCCAGAATGGTATGGGCAACGCAATACTGATAATTTGTCTGGTGGTGAAAAGAAACGCATTGCGATCGCAGGCGTTTTAGCTATGAACCCGCAGGTTTTAATATTAGATGAACCTTCTGCCCAGTTAGATCCGCGATCGCGTCGCCAGTTAATTGATTTGTTGCAAACTTTGCCTCTCACTCAACTGATTGCCACTCATGATTTAGACTTAGCTTTAGAACTTTGTTCTCGCACCATTGTGTTAAGCAGAGGACAAATTGTGTTTGATGGTGAGACTGAACGGGTGATGAATGATTCAGAATTTTTGCAGGCTCACGCTTTAGAACCTCCTTTGAGCTACAGTCGCCCTTACTGTCTCATTGAACATGCACCTGTCAATCAAGTCAGTGTCCTTATGCAAGCGTAATCCAATATCTACGGTTTGCAACCCGCAGTAAGGTATAGAAAGAAATAATGAACCACAGATGGACACAGATGGACACAGATAAATTTGTACTTCATTCAATTGAGTTGCGCTATAAACCTGGTTAACGACCTTGCTTTAAAAGTAGCGAAATAAATTCAATATTCTTTGCCGTAAGCGTTCCAAAACAGGTCCCTCTTCAGCGACTCCGTCAGCAAATAACATTTCATATATGAGTGGTACTCCTAACTGTAACTCTTCTAAAATATCGCGTTGAGTAAACACATCCTGTGGCTTTCCCTCCAAAACAAGTCGTCCTTTATCCATGACAAATATCCAATCTGCCCAGCGGTAAACTAAATCAAGGTCATGAGTTGCCATCAAGATTGTTGTCCCAGCTGCATGAATCTTTTTCAGGGTTGCCATGAGGTTACGAGTATGTAACTTATCCAGATAAGCTGTAGGTTCATCTAATAGCAGTAGTTCAGGTCGTAGCACCATCACATCTGCTATGGAAACTCGCTTTTTTTGTCCCAAACTCAGATGATGAACTGGTCTTTGAGCTAGTTCAGTTAAACCAAATTCTACTAAAGCTTGCTCGACTCGCTGTTGAATTTCTACTTCTGGCAACCCCAAATTACACAAGCCGTAAGAAATATCTTCTTCAACAGTAGAAGCTACCAGTTGTTGCTCTGGATCTTGAAAAATTAACCCAACTTTTTGACGTAACTTCATCAAGGAGTTACGGTCATATTTGAGTGACTTACCTTGCCAATGCACACTACCTTTATTTGGTTTGTATAGACCATTTGCTAATAAAAATAGTGTCGTTTTACCACAACCATTCTGACCAATTAATGCACATCTTTTGTGAGCAGGAATCCGTAGTGTTAAACCATTCAGAGCCGATTGTTGCGCACCTAAATAGGTATAATGTACCTGCTCAAATTCAAGTAACCATTCCTGCATACTTCCACAATTCTAATCCTATTAATACTGCACAGCCGACAATTGCTTCTATGGTATGGCGCTTCGATTCATGATAGCGATGAGGATGCCAAACCCGCAATTCTCCACTAAAACCCCGTGCTGCTAAACTTAACGAGACTTGACGATAGTTTTCTATGGTTCGCTTTAGTAGTTGTCCAATCAACAGTGCTAAACTTTTCATCCCAGTACTAAAAGTTCGATAGCCTCCACGAGATTGTTGGGCAGTCCATAACTCGGCAGTAGTATTTAAAAGGACAAAGATAAAGCGGTACATCAGCAATAAAAGCTCAGTTAAAAGCACTGGAATTCCGATACGACGCAATGTTTGCAAAAGTTCGGAAAAGGGGATAGTTAACATGACAAAGTATAAGCAGGATAAAGAGGCGATCGCTCGCGTTAAAATTGTCAATCCCTGCTCAATACCTTTGTGACTGATGTATACATAATAAGAGCCAAAAGTCAATCCTATAATAGAGTCATGTTGCACAAAATCTAGATGAGATACCTCTATGCCATTGATTGCTAAAGCTGGCAAACTCGTTAACCAGAATAGAGTGGCAACATAGACTAATTTCAAATAAGTCTTAGCAGGAATGCCTGCATAAATCACTGTCCAAATACTCATCCAAAAGAATATCAAAACTTGAACTTGCGGATGAGCAAAGGCAGTGATTATCAGCAGGGCAGTGGCAAACAGTAATTTCTGCTCTGGCGCTAACCACCGTAAGCGATTAGTGTAAGCAAGCGTGTCAATCTGAATTTTCATTTTGTTTCTTGCTTTGTTCGGAGCGCCCTTTGTACAAACCAATCAAAAACCCAAGTGTCCCTGCACCCACGGCAGCCTGAGACGCAAATAAAAAGGTTTGCACTTCGCAACTAGCCACATTCATCAGTGGTTTAAACCAAGGTTGATATCCAGGTTGTACTTCAGTAACGGCTTTGGCAGCTCTGTCATCTGCACCCGCAAATTCAGCGTTACGGGCAAATATGAATGGTGCCGCTGCCAAAATCAGAACTCCTCCAAGTAACAGCCAGTTACTCAATCCTTTTTTAGACTGATTCATTGGTTTGAGGCTCCCGTTTGATTAATTTCAACAGTTCTAATTCTTGAGGAGTGTAAGATTGTAGCCAGTTCCACACCAGCACAGTCAGTAACCCTTCACTAATTGCTAAGGGTACTTGAGTAATGGCAAAAATTCCGGCAAACTTGGCAAGTGAGGCAAGAAATCCCCCAACTGGTGCAGGAAAAGCAAGGGCGAGTTGGATGGATGTAATGATGTATGTCAGTAAATCTGCCAAGGCTGCTGCTAAAAAGATAGCAATTTTTTGTTTACCACTGAGCCGCATTGTTAGATGATATATCCAGTAAGCGGCAAATGGCCCGGCGATCGCCATCGAAAATGCATTTGCTCCTAGTGTTGTCAAACCGCCATGCGCTAGCAGTAATGCTTGAAACAGCAAGACTAAACTACCCAGCACCGACATAGCTAAAGGTCCAAATAATACTGCGCCTAATCCTGTTCCTGTAGGATGAGCGCAGCTCCCTGTCACTGAAGGCATTTTCAAGGCTGAGAGTACGAACGTAAAAGCTCCTGCCAATGCTAGGAGTAATTTTAGTTCAGGATTAGCTTTGGTAATATGAGTTAGGGATCGTAACCCCAGAATAAAAAACGGTAATGCTACAACCCACCAAAAAATCGCCCAGCCTGGTGGTAAAAAACCTTCCATAATATGCATAGCATACGCTGGTTTGGGTAGGCACACAATGAAGTAAAAGCTTACCACTGCCATCAAGATAAGACTCACTAACCTTGATTTGCCTTTTGATTTAAGAATAATTTTTGACACGATAAGTACCTACAGATGCATCTAAAGCTTTTAGTTTAAATCGGGGGGCGTTTTGACTCAAGAATAATCTTTACTAGCAAAGGTTCCTGTTTATTTAGTCAAGTATGCAGAGGCATTTGGTGCAAGATAAGAGCTTGTCCAGTATCTCGCCTTTAGAAATATGCATCATACACCTTTTGACATTTTGTTGTTTCAAAAATAATTAAATCTATGTAACTATCGCAAGCAATAAAAAAAAATTAAAATTTTTCACGACACTACCACTTACGCACTGTACAGATTGAGCATCATGTGTATGAATGCACATCCAATCGGAAAGCGACCACAACTTGTAGGGTGGGCAGTACTGAGTAAAACCTGATGAGCCCGACATAAGTTTACGGCACTGCCCACCTGAGAGTCGAAAAATGGAAACCCATATTTGAGAACTTTGTCAATATGTAAGTCCTAGACACTTTTTAGTGTTGTACTGGCGATGCAATGTTAAGACAAGAAACCCAGAGAAATTAAGGCAATTCTAAATATAATCACTCTTATATTTTTTGTAAAACTTGAGAAATATTGACAATTATTATTGATTATTTTAGTATTCCAAAAGGAATTAATTGAAAAAAATTGGCAATTTAATTTTGCTGTAAAGTATCAATAATAACACCATGCCTAATATATTTGCTTTAGAAAAAGAAAAACTAATAAGCCGTCGTAATCTGTTGAAGCTGGGTTTAGTAGGCGCTGGTGTGAGTGGTGCGGCGTTATGGCAAATACTTAATGCACAAAGTAAGTCAATTGTGAGAGTGCCAACTCTAGAGATGGAAGCAACTTCCGGGGTTACTAACCCAGCCAAGATGCTACGGGATTTTGAATATGGCACACTAAAGCAAGAAAATGGACGCACCATCCGGGAATTTCGGTTGACTGCGGGTACTTCCACGATTCAACTCAACAATGCTGTCTCTTACAACATCTGGGATTTAAATGGTCGCATACCAGGACCGACACTGAGGGCAAAACAAGGCGATCGCATACGGGTGCTGTTCTTCAACCAGGCGGGACATTCCCACTCTTTACATTTTCACGGCGTCCACCCCTCAGAAATGGATGGTGTTCGCCCAGTTCGCCACGGTACAGCAACTATCTATGAATTTGACGCGGAACCTTATGGCGTTCACTTGTACCACTGCCATATTGAACCAGTAACCCGTCATGTTGCTAAGGGGCTATATGGAATGTTTATCATCGATCCACCCACTCCACGTCCTCCAGCTGATGAGATCGCATTAGTCATGGCTGGGTATGACGTGAATGACGATAGCCGTAACGAATATTATGCCTTCAACGGGCTGCCTGACTACTACAAGGATAATCCTATCCCCATTTACCAAAATCAGTTGATTAGGCTGTATCTTCTCAACATCATTGAATACGATCCAGCAATAACGTTTCACCTCCACGCCAACTTTTTTGACGTCTATCCCACGGGAATGACTACCAAACCCACTACTAAAACTGATGTGATTACGATGGGGATAGCGGAGCGTCACATCTTGGAATTTGCCTTTCGCTATCCGGGTATGTATATGTTTCATCCCCATCAGGATGCGATCGCAGAAAACGGCTGCATGGGTCAATTTGAAGTCATAGCTGAGAGTAACTCTCAAAAGACGGCAAAAACTTCCTGACTAGATATAGCAGTTCTCAGTAGTATTAAATACAGATTTTGTGGGGTGGGCCGGACAGCCCGCCCTGAATTAAACGCAAGAGATTGTGTCCCCCCTATGGGCGTGGAGGAGTACTGTAGCTTTAGCTCCTTTGCAGACATCTTAAAACAAATATTTTAAAGGTGACTTCTAAAGGTGACTTCCCATAACGTTCATAGTGGCTGCTTTCCACAGCAAAGCTTAGCCATGCATCGAATAATTACTTATCACTATTTTTTATTGATGAGAGATTTTGCCGTACTATGTGGTAGAACTTGTTATAGTATGGCGACAAACACAGAATTACTGAAGAAAGTTTTGACTTGAAATTTGTCAGGGATGCAGATGGGTAAAGGGTGACAATGGCTTTGTGCATCTTGAAACTCCTGTGAGGAGAAAAGCCAGTTTCTAAAAAATCGCTACCTACATGTCGTCAAAAAATCCTGATTCGACTCCTGTGCAATGACTGAACAACGATAGCACCAGTGGGTTAGAAACTCATGGTGCCAAGTGTAATATCTGGTGACATTTTTCCGATGAACATACATTTCACACATTTACTAAACTTACCTGGTGTAGCCGTAGAATCTTGTAATTTCTCTCACGATTCAGTATCTTTTCAGTTAAGTGTTTTAGCTGAAGGTACATACTGTCCGCATTGCCGTAACTACACGAAAGAATTACATCAAACCAGACCAATTGTAGTGAGAGATTTACCAGTTTATGGTAAAAAAGTGTATTTAAAAGTACCACGTCGGCAGTTTTATTGCAGAGTTTGCCAGCGATACATTACTGAGCGATTGCAGTTTATTGATTGGCGAAGGAAGTACACACGAAGGTATGAAGAGAGTATTTACTCCCAAATCAATCATGCCAACATTGAGCAGATTAGCCAACAGCAACACCTTGGTATTGAGCAAATCAAGAACATTTTTAACTACATCAGTCAAAAGCAAAAAAAACAGCATCGCTTTCAACTCAGTAAAAAGATGTTTTGCTATGAAACTCACGGAAAACAATAACAAAAAATTATCACCATTATGTCAAAGAATAAATCTATTATTTTTTTGACTGTAGATTTTTTCCGTAAAAGTATGTATGCTCAAATAAGTGTGTAAAACGCATTAAAAAAGTATACACTTTCGAGAAGTTTCTCTTAAGTACCAGGGCACCCCATTTACCTAATGGGAGGGGACTTCCTAATTTAGATTCCCTCATCATCAATAATTGTTTGTTGAACACCAACTGAGGATTTGTTATGGTGGGGAATTCACGTGTTGATTCAATTTTTGGGGAATTTTCAAAGCAGCTACATATTGCTAAAGTTGCAATTAATAGACTAAACTTATTGTCTGTTAGGATGTTTCTATTTTTGCCCTTATTCAACCTATTGCATCTTAGTCCTTGTCATGAATGGATGGGAATAGTTGACGGTTTGAGAGCATTACGTGCAAGGCTCGTTGTACACACAGGACATTTAGCATTTCCATTACTTTGCAGAGTGAGTAAAATTTTCCCTCAAATGCGTACCCTAACATTTTGGTCAACTGTTGCTGCATTTTTGGGTATTGCAACTGGCAACTTACCATATATGCATTACATTGCAGATTGTCACCTCAACAGTGTGCGGGCTTGGCTAAAAGAAAACTCCTCGATATTTTTTGCATTCATAAAATTTTTTCGCAAATCATGTTAAATCTTTGATACTTAACGGCAAGTTGAAACAGCGTCTCATCAAATAACAAGATTTGCAGCCACAGGCTGAAAAAGGAATATACAGTTTTCAATTTCTCCCAGTTGTGTTCCCCCCTTGCAAGCTACCTTATTCGGTATCGCAAGGGGGGTTTACTTTAGTAGGACTTACAACACTGATTCTATGATTAGAACATAATGTGCCTCCGACTGTCGGTCAGGAGAGTGGCTTTGTTGTTTATCTGGGAAAGGCAGAGGGCAGAGGGCAGAGGGCAGAAGGGAGGAATAAGTATTGAAGGCAACAAGTAATACCCTCTATTCCGTTTGACCTCTGCCAATGGGGTATAAAACCCCACTGTCTACACGCTGTCTACAATCGGTTGGGGTCAGAATCCCCATCCGATTGAGCCTTCTGCCCTCTGCCTCCAGCAAAGCTGCCTTCTTCAATCTTTCGTACCTAGCCTAATTCCTTTACAGCCTCAAATATGCAGATGTAGCATCAGCTGGTAATAAAGAAAATTGCCGCCCTATAAGCATTTCAGTGATTCAAAAACTGAGAATTGTTATGAAATCATGGTTAAAATCTTAGCAAATAGTTGAAAAATAATCTCATTTATGAGAAAGTATCATAGCAAAATGTAAGACACACTGTCAAATCCATCGATCAATACTCGTTTGAATGTTTTAATGATTACCTTTCAAATACTCATAGGAGCAAGAATGATAAAATTCCGTTACATCTGTTTAACTATTGCTACTGCAGCAATCTTCGCTCTAAGTTCCTGTAACGGTACACCAACGGCAGAAAATTCTACTACGCCTGCTGCGAACTCCAGTCCCCAGGCTACTGAAGCAGTGAGTCACAGTGGACACGGTAACAAAAAGAAAATCAACATCAATAACGCGATCTTGTCGGAGTTGGATAAGTTTGAAGCGCAGCTTGGTGTGCCTGCACTATCGCACAAAATTCAGGCGAGTCGTCCCTACATCAGTCCTGAGGATTTAGTCTCTAAAAAAGTGATCACTCAGGAGCAATTTGACCAAATTAAAGATCAGGTGACTATCCAGGAAGTGGTTCTGACTGGAGAAGCAAAAGATGTTGACTACATGACGAAACTCGGGTTAATGAAAGGACACCTTTTGGTAGCAAAAGAACTGTTGGATCAGAATCAGCCGAAACAGGCGGAACCTCACATTGGACATCCAGTTGAAGAGATTTATGTTGATGTAGAACAGCAATTGAATGACCGTAAAGTCAAAGAGTTTAAGACATCTTTGATTAGTTTGCAAGATTTTGTCAAATCTAACCCTAAAAATGCCAAGGTGAAAACTGATTTTGCCTCTTCCATGCAATCTATTGATAACGCTGTGACAGCTTTAGGAGCAGATCAGCGATCGCAACCTAGATTCGTGCTACAGGTGATGAACGGGTTGCTAGATGCAGCTAACTCAGAATATGGTGCAGCGATCGCAGATGGTAAAATTTCTGCAGCCATTGAGTATCAAGATTCCCGTGGCTTTATCAACTATGCTAACGACTTATACAAAGGGATTGCTAGCAAAATGGCTAAAGACCATCCCCAAGAACACAAAGCGATTGAAACTAGTATGACTCAACTGGCAACAGTTTGGCCCTCTGCAATTCCACCAGCTAAACCAGTCAAAACTCCTGAAGATGTCACCACCCTGGTGAAAACCATTGAACAAAATTCTCAAAAAGTGATTGATAGTTCCAGCACGCAAGCGCAGCGATAGCATTTTGAATTGTTTGTAGTGATACTTGGCTGACATTTTACTCTCACTCAAAACTTTAAAGTGAGTAAGCAGTGAACAAAGAGTCAGGAGTTAAGAGTTGGGTGAACCTGGATTGCCTCAGCTTTAACCCCTTGATTGTGAACCAACAAACCATAACTCATCACTCTTCACTCATTAGTTAAGAAACTTCGACGTATCACTAGAATTAGCAACATGATGCAAGAGCTTGATTACAAAAAAACAATCGACCTGCTAAACTCAATCATGGAGTGCGAGCTAGCAGGAGTAGTGCGTTATACTCACTATTCCTTAATGGTAACTGGTCCTTACCGCATTCCCATTGTGGATTTTTTTAAAGCACAGGCTACTGAGTCTTTACTTCATGCCCAACAAGTAGGAGAAATTCTCACAGGTATAGAAGGACATCCCAGCTTGAGAATTTCTCCCATCGAAGAAACTTATAAGCATTCAATCAAGGATATCTTGGCAGAAAGCTTAGTACACGAGAAAAAAGCACTTGAATTGTACAAACACCTGCTTGAAACTGTTAGCAATGCTAGCATTTATATCGAAGAGTTTGCCCGTAATATGATTGGTCAGGAAGAGATGCATAATCTCGAACTGAAGAAAATGTTACGCGATTTCACTGAATAGTTATTAGTGATAAGTCCTTAGTCATTAGTAAAAATTAAGGGACTAATGGCTAAGGATCAAGGACAAAAGACAAAGGATAAAGAATGAACTTTAGTGCTGCCTTACCTACTTTTGTGATTACGCTCCGAGAAGGAGTAGAAGCTGCTCTCGTAGTCGGCATTGTGCTGGCTTTGCTAAAAAAAGCTAAACAATCGCGCCTCAACCCTTGGGTTTATGCTGGTGTCGGCGTTGGCATTATTGTCAGTGCATTTATAGGTTTTTTGTTCACTTGGATAGTTCAAGCACTAAGTGCAATTAATCCCCAGTATTCATCAGTGGTTGAGCCATTGATGGAAGGTGTGTTCAGCTTATTAGCAATTGTTATGCTCAGCTGGATGCTCATTTGGATGACCAAGCAAGCCAGATTTATGAAAGCTCAGGTTGAGGGAGCCGTAACAGGTGCTTTAAAACAGGATTCATATGCTGGTTGGGGTGTTTTTAGTTTAGTATTTATTGCCGTTGTACGCGAAGGCTTTGAAACTGTTCTGTTCATCGCTGCTAACTTTCAACAAGGGCTGATTCCCAGCCTTGGCGCTATTGGTGGTATTGCAGTCGCAGCTGCAATTGGCGTGCTGTTATTTCAATGGGGCGTTAAAATTAACATTCGCCAATTTTTTCAGGTCATGGGGGTTTTCTTAGTGTTGATTGTCGCTGGGTTAGTGATGACGGCTTTGCATAAGTTCGACGAAGCTTTTACTACCCTTGCTCTGAGCAATCGCGCCTCAGAAAGTCTTTGCTTTTATTACGAACGGTTTACTAAAATCCACTCTTGTATATTGGGCCCAATGGTTTGGGATACTTCCAAGATTTTACCCGACGAACAGTTCCCTGGCGTTGTTCTCAAAGCCTTATTTGGCTATAGACAATATTTGTATGTTGTGCAAGCAGTGGGATATGTTGTGTTTTTGGTAACGGTTGGTGGTTTATATTTCCGCAGCATCATGGGTGCAGGAAGTGGTAGCGCAAAAAATCAGCCAGTAGCACAGAAATCAATGGGTTCTCTCAAGGATTGAACAATGGATAATAGGTTAGTAGTGAGCGCAAAGAGCGCTCATTACAAGCCGAATTCCCAATAACCAATTCCCAATGAGTAAGATTTGTGTCAAAGAGTTATTTATTCATCCATTTAAAGGGTTAAGTCCCCAGAACTGCAGTAGCGTTGAGGTGCAAGTTGGACATGGCATCAAGGGCGATCGCTCTTTTGCTTTAATGTTCCAAGAAGATGCACAACATCCCGACTCTACAAAAGTGCCGTGGATGAAAAAGCACAACTTCGCCATGCAAAATGACTGGGCAGGACTTGCAGCGTTAGATTGTTCCTACGAAGCAGCCACTGGTACTTTAACAGTCAAGCGCAAAGGCGTAGAGTTATTAGTTGGTGATACGAATAGCCCAACAGGACGCGATCGCATTGCTACCTTTTTCACAGGATACCTCGCAGGAATTTATCCCACTCAGGCAGCTAGACATCCAAACCGCGCACCTTTGCAGCTTGTGGGAGAGTATGGCAAAAGTCGGTATCCCGACCGGGAAGCCGTGCATATTTCTCTTGTCAGTCAAGCAACTCTTGACAATTTAAGTGAGTTAGCCGGACTTCAGGTAGATGTCCGGCGTTTCCGCCCCAATATTGTTTTAGATGGTGTACCCGCCTGGGGAGAATTTGACTGGGTGGGCAAAGAAATGCAACTTGGTTCAGCCCGAATTGCCATTACAGCGCGGATTAATCGCTGCTTAAATATTGATGTCAATCCAGAAACGGGAGAACGAGATATCTCCCTGCTGACTCTGCTGAAAAAGCATTTTCAACACACACAGACGGGAGTTTTGGCACAGGTTATTGAAAGTGGTAGTGTGGCAATTGGCGACATTATGACACAACTTTCAGAATGAACAAAATGCAACAGCACAAAGAGTGAGCTAACTCTGGTCACTTTGGAGGATGTTCTATTTTGCTGTTTCAAGTCAAAATGTTAAGTTTGAAAGCCTTAACGTAGATACTTTTTAGATAAATTATGACAAACGAGCTAACCGTTCGCCAAATCCTATTGGATAATGATGCGGGATTACTACCCTATCTTCGTCACCAACTCCAAACAGAGGAATTTTCACACTTTCGAGCGCAGTTCGGTTTTCATGTAGACGAGTTTCATACCCAAGTTAGTAAGAACGATGATTTTTCAGAAGCTCAAACTACGCTCAAGATCACTTTAAAGATATTGATTGTTGTAGACAGCCAAACGGATCCAGATGATGCAACACTACATGCGCTTGAGTTTCAACAGATATTGGATGCTTTACTCATTAATTGGAGCCAGCGCAGCGAGCAGTTGATAAAACCAATTTCAGAGATTAAAGGGGCGTTCAGCAACTTAGAAGAAATACCTTATCACGGCGGCTATCTTCCTGGTTTTGAAATCCAATGCAAGTTTGCTTTAACCTACAATGCTGTCACTACACTCTTGATGGGGGAAGAGGAGCCAACCAACAAACAACAATCCACCTTGTACAACCCAGGCGATCGCACTCCCATAAGCGGACAGTACGAACTCATCAACTCTAATGGAGAAGGTACGGGGCAAGAGGTGACATCAACCTCTGGGCGTCCCTTTCCTCCAACTCCTGAACCTAACCAGTCATACAAGTTAGTTGACCCCACAAAGCACAAAAAGCGTAACAGGCATTGAGCCGATTAACGCAACGACTCAAAAATGACTGTTGTTGCTATCAGACAAAACAGGATAAGTCCCAACCGCCCAACCCAATCGAATACCAACGGTAGGATAACGGCAATATTTACTACCCCAAAACTTATTGACACAACATAGGCGATCGCCAAGCCAAAGAATTCATTAACGCCAAGATTAACGCTAGGGGCAAACCAACAACCTTGTTTCTCGACAGAGATTTGCTAGCTGTAGATCTATTAAGCTTCTCAGGTCTAAAGACACTGAGATTTCTGAAGAGTCCATAAAAGAACTTTCTTAGGCTGACTTAAACAACCTCTACTGATTCCGGCTAAGTCAAACTTAGCCATCATCGCTACTTTACGGATGATATTGGCAGCCCCATTGCAGTCTGCATTTATCTTGATTCCGATTGAAGTTTTAAACAGACCGCGATTTGTTCTAATACCGCTACTTTTCCACCCTATGCGCCCTTCGGCGCACGCTGCGCTATCGGGTTTTTCACCGAATCTAGGTAGAGCATCATTGTCTAGGAAACTAGCTTTTGATGTATAGCTTTCTTCGGTTTCAATAAAATGTATTCCGTATTGTTCACATAGTTGTTCAATACGGTTTTTTAGTTTTGATGTTGGGATTTGAACAAATTTTTGATTGTTCTTTTTTCCCATATCAGCCCCGTCTTTCTGTCCTTGATTCCAACCGAATACGATTGAACCTATTTTATTATCGAAGCAGTGGTTAATTACAATTCTTGCAGCTTTATTCACAGCATCGCGCATTTGGGGATTATGCTTTTCTGTAATCGCTGCAAGCCTGTTAGACCAAAAACCTTGAGGTTTGTTATCTTTGATTTTGGCAATAGATTTGTTGTACCACTGATTTAATGATTTGAGATATAAGCCATCAACGATAAACGAAGTCCCAACATTGGAAACACAAGTTAGCCAATTGTTTAATCCGTGGTCGATTCCAAGTACTTTAGACTTGTCAGATTCAACAACCGACAATTCGGTTTTGTAAACAAACTCAGCATAAAAACACCTATTCCTCGGAAGAATTCTAATTTCTCTAATAGTTTTAAAGTCTAAGTTACTTGGCATTGGTAGATAAAAAGCATCTACGCCAAACCACGCTTTTACCAAGCTACCCAATGGAAAACGTAGCATTCCATCTTTCAGTTTAACTGAACGCCCCGTAAAAGTAGCGAGTGCCAAACCTCGAGATTTACGGTAACTTGGCAGTCTTGGTTTTTGTGTAACTGTCCCCTTTTTTATACCATTCAACAATCCAACATAAGATTTAAAAGATTCAGCTACGCCAGTTAATATCTGCTGCGCTGTATCTGAGTACAAAGCTTGATAGTGTTTGTTTTGTTGGATAGTTCCAAGTTGTTTGTGTAAATCAACCTTAGTTGGGAATTTACTAGTCTTAAAGTAGTATTGACGACTGTAGTAAACACCGCAATTGATTAAACTATTTGCCTCTGTACAGACATATTCGAGTAATGCCTTTAAATCCTTATCTGGAGTAATTAAAACTTGTTGGCATCCATAAGACATTGTTCTGACTCGCAAACTTGCGTTATTGTTAGTATATCAACATTTACAACAAAAATTAATGCCATTTCAAAAAGAAAACAAACTAGGTTTTACCAGTAGTCAACCATTCGATAAAGACCCGGTTTGTTTCAAGGTTATGCCTGGTTTTAAGGAAAAGTTAAAAGCCGTTCCTAATTGGCAAGAGCGGCTTAGGGAATTTGTCAATAAACTTATTGATGAGGCAAAAGATTGAATGCGACGCGCATTCGCTCGTGTCGCTTGCCTCTCAGCACGCTCTGTGACTGAGCTTCCCGCATACCGCGTTTCCTGTGAAAAGAGAAGATATGCGATCGCTCCTTTAGAGGATTTTGCTGGTATTTAATTGGATAATTGAATAGTATCTATCCTCAGTTGTTGCTACCATAACTCCGTCGTCGATGAAAAAAACTCGTCGAAAAGTCCCAAAACCTCGGATGATTAACAACTGCGACGGCGGCTTCAACGTCGTGCGTATAGGTGCATCCAACTACCGTTGGCGTGACCCATATCATTTGCTACTCACTCTTTGCTGGTACAAAACATTAGGAATTATCAGTTTAGGGTATATACTTGCTAATGCCTTGTTTGCCTTTGCGTATATTCTAGGAGGGGATGGTATTGAAAATGCGCGTCCGGGTAACTTCTTCGACGCCTTTTTCTTCAGTGTCCAGACGATGGCATCAATCGGCTATGGAGCGATGTATCCCAAAACACTGTATGCCAATGTCTTAGTGACTATCGAAGCGCTGTTGGGGCTGATAGGATTGGCGATGGCAACCGGGCTTATGTTTGCCCGGTTTTCTCTTCCCAAAGCACGAGTCATGTTTAGCCGTGTAGCAGTCCTGGCTCCCTATAACGGTATACCAACTTTGATGTTCCGGGTTGCCAACGAACGCCAAAACTGGATTTTAGAAGCACAAGTCAAGGTGAGTTTGGTACGTAGCGAAATTACGAAAGAAGGTGATATGCTACGTCGATTTTACGATATGTCCCTGGTTCGCAGTCAGTCACCACTTTTTGCCTTGACTTGGACTGTCATGCACCCAATCGACGAAAGTAGTCCTTTGTATGGAGTCACACCAGAAGCGATCGTTGAAGATGATATGGAAATCGTGGTCACTCTGACTGGGCTTGATGAAACGGTAACTCAGACTATCCATGCCCGTCACTCGTATGTCGGTGAGGAAATTCTTTGGAATATGCGGTTTATCGATATTTTGTCCAAGACACGGGATGGCAGGCGCAGTATTAATTACACCCGCTTTCATGATGTCATGCCGATTGGAGATTAAGCTGCATTTAGTTGCTGAGTTAACCAGTTGCGGAAACTGGAATGATACAAGCTGTAACGGGTTTTTCCTTCTATGGGTTCCACTTGTAAGAACTCCAGCCAATTCTCTAACACTTCCTCTATATCAAATTCATCTTCATTAATGGTTTGGGCAATATCTTCCGCAGACACACCTCCCACCTTTTTAAGGGGTAGCAGGTGGTATTGATCAGGGTTGGGGGTCGAGGTGGAGTGTTCATGGTTACGCCTCCATTCCTTCGAGGCGCAGGAAATGTATGCGTCCTGTTGCGTCGCCTACTGCAATTGTCACCCCATCCCGTGCAACCGCACAGCAAAGTAACGCACCATCCACAGTGAAACTAGTAATGACCTCCCCCGTTTCCAGATTCCAGACTTTGAGTGTGTTGTCCCATGAACCAGAAATCACGTACTTGGCACCAGGGGTGACGGCGACTGCTTGAACCGAGGCGCTATGACCAGTGAGGGTAGATTTCTCCTGTCCCGTTTCCAGATTCCAGATTTTGAGTGTGTTGTCACTTGAACCAGAAATCACGTACTTGCCATCAGGGGTGAGTGCGACGGCATAAACCCAGTGGCTATGACCAGTGAGGGTAGATTTCTCCTGTCCCGTTTCCAGATTCCAAACTTTGAGTGTGTTGTCCCTGGAACCAGAAATCACGTACTTGCCATCAGGGGTGAGTACGACTGCTTCAACTGAGTTGCTATGACCAGTGAGGGTAAACTTCTCCTGTCCCGTTTCCAGATTCCAAACTTTGAGTGTGTTGTCCCTGGAACCAGAAATCACGTACTTGGCATCAGGGGTGACGGCGACTGCTTGAACCGAGGCGCTATGACCAGTGAGGGTAGATTTCTCCTGTCCCGTTTCCAGATTCCAGATTTTGAGTGTGTTGTCACTTGAACCAGAAATCACGTACTTGCCATCAGGGGTGAGTGCGACTGCATAAACCCAGTGGCTATGACCAGTGAGGGTAGATTTCTCCTGTCCCGTTTTCAGATTCCAGACTTTGAGTGTGTTGTCACTTGAACCAGAAATCACGTACCTGCCATCAGGGGTGAGTGCAACTGCTTCAACTGAGTTGCTATGACCAGTGAGGGTAGATTTCTCCTGTCCCGTTTCCAGATTCCAGATTTTGAGTGTGTTGTCACTTGAACCAGAAATCACGTACCTGCCATCAGGGGTGAGTGCAACTGCATGAACCGAGTCGCTATGACCAGTGAGGGTAGATTTCTCCTGTCCCGTTTCCAGATTCCAGATTTTG
>NZ_CAWMYC010000105.1:0-90028 GCF_963872035.1 Scytonema sp. HK-05 | reverse complement strand
CTGGCGACTTATCCCCATGTCTAAAGCCAGGGGCTTGCGTCTCGTTTTCCGGTCAGTGGTGATCATGGCACAGTGCGGTTGTGGGATAACAAAGGCAAGCAAGTCGCTAAATGGAGAGGTCATCGGGGTTACGTAAGATCAGTAGCAATAAGCATAGACAAGCAAACAATTGTCAGTGGTGGTGATGATGGCAAAGTGCGGTTGTGGGATAGCAAGGGCAAGCAACTCGCTGAATTGAAAGGTGATCAGGGTTCCGTAAATTCAGTAGCAATAAGCACAGATAAATAGACAATTGTCAGTGGTGGTGAAGATGGCACTGTGCGGTTGTGGGATAGCAAGAGCAAGCAATTCACTGAATTGAAAGGTCATCAGGGTTACGTCTTCTCTGTAGCAATCAGCACAAATAAACAGACAATTGTCAGTGGTGGTGAAGATGGCACTGTGCGGTTGTGGGATAGCAAGAGCAAGCAATTCACTGAATTGAAAGGTCATCAGGGTTACGTCTTCTCTGTAGCAATCAGCACAGATAAACAGACAATTGTCAGTGGTGGTGATGATGGCACTGTGCGGTTGTGGGATAGCAAGAGCAAGCAATTCACTGAATTGAAAGGTCATCAGGGTTACGTCTTCTCTGTAGCAATCAGCACACATAAACAGACAATTGTCAGTGGTGGTGAAGATGGCACTGTGCGGTTGTGGGATAGCAAGGGCAAGCCAGTCGCTGAATTGAAAGGTCATCAGGCTCCCGTAAGCTCAGTAGCAATCAGCACAGATAAACAGACAATTGTCAGTGGTGGTTCAGATGGCACAGTGCGGTTGTGGGATAGCAAGAGCAAGCAATTCACTGAATTGAAAGGTCATCAGACTGCCGTAAGGTCAGTAGCAATCAGCACTAATAAACAGACAATTGTCAGTGGTGGTTCAGATGGCACTGTGCGGTTGTGGGATATTAGATTGGAGTCTTGGTTGAAAGCTGGTTGTGAGCGATTACAGGATCATCCTGTTTTCAAAAACCGTGAAAGTTCTGAAGCAAAAGGAGCTAAGGCAACGTGTGAACCATATTTCCGTCAATCTCGTTAAATATGCAATTTTTTATGAAGTTTCTATCACAAAATCAATCATTGTCTTGGCTGGGTGAAAACTGGCATAAGCTACTTAAGTATTGTTGGGTTGACACTTTGATGCTGGTGAATCGGTAGATGAGGCAGAATCCATGAGCGATCGCGGGTTGAGGGATGAGAATCGCAGCATTAGGATTGAAAAGGATGCCATCAGCAGTGCGATTATTTCTGGAGATGGCAATAAAGTTGTTATCTACCAGTACCAACTTGAGCATCAACTAAACCAAGAGAAAGTTTCTACCACAGGAGAAATCGGTCCCAATCCTTACAAAGGGCTACTCGCATTTCTTGAAGTTGACGGCGATCGCTATTTTGGGCGAGAAAAACAAATCGAAAAACTGTGGAATCTATTTCGGACTCTTCACGAAAACACAACTCAACCAGAAGCGCCATTACGTTTGCTACCAATTTTAGGACCATCTGGTTCTGGTAAATCTTCCCTAGCGCGTGCAGGTTTAATTCCTGAACTCGCACGGCGTCCTCTACCGGGTAAAAGTCAAGCGCGAGTGGCGGTGCTTGTCCCTGGAACTCATCCCATTGAAGCTTTAGCAACGGTGTTGGCAAGGGTGGCGACGAATGACCAAACTCCTGTGGCTAAAACCCGCGAGTTTGCAGAAGAATTAAAACAAACTAGCAGTCACACTACTGATACTATTATTTATGATGGCTTACGGCGCATTGCCAATGTTTTACCAGAGATTGCTGTATCGCCGTTGGTGGTTTTAGTAGACCAGTTTGAAGAAGTTTACTCGCTTTGCGATGACGCTATTGAGCGCCAAATATTTATTGAGAACTTAATTCATGCAGCAGGCGATCGCTCTGGTTGTGTATCGGTTATCATCACTCTGCGTAGCGACTTTCTTGGAGAAACTCAACGACATCCAGCACTTAATCAGGCGATCGCAAAACTTGGTGTCATTGTACCTGCCATGAGTACAGAGGAATTGCGGCAAGCAATTACCAAACCAGCTTCAAATGCAGGTCATCCACTGGAGGAAGCTGTCGTTAATTTGTTACTTCAAGACACCCAAGGAAGAGAAGGAGCATTACCCCTGCTCCAGTTTGCATTAACACGTATTTGGGACGGGCTAAAAAATGGTGTTGAACCTGTCAAGACACTTGAACAAATTGGTGGAGTTGGTGGAGCATTAGCTCTGGAAGCTCAACGCATTTATCAAAGCCTCAACGAACAAGAAAAGAAAATTGCTCAACGAGTCTTTCTGGGATTAGTTCAGCTTGGGGAAGGAACAAGCGACACACGCCGCCGTGCCAATATTAATAGCTTGGTTTCTTATAAAGATGAGCCAGAGTATGTCAAAAAGGTGATTGACAGATTTGCTCATCCTGGTGTGCGATTGGTTACCCTCTCTAGCATTGACGGAACAGAAACCGCAGAAGTCACCCACGAAGCGTTATTTGCCAATTGGGGGCAGATGAGACAATGGCTTGATAGCAGCCGCAGCGACATCCGCTTCCAGCGTCGCTTGGATGAAGCAGCAAGGGTTTGGGATGAAAATGGTCGTCCAGATGGGAGCCTTTGGCGTCCTCCAGATTTGGATTTATTAAAGAAATATAAAGAACGGGCAAGCGAAAACATGACACCGCTACAGGTGGAATTTTTTCAAGCTTCCCAACAAGCAGAGAATAACAGAAAGCGTTTGCAGTGGCTAGGAATTGGGGGATTGGTTACAGGTTTATTTTTCTTTGCTTATCAGTGGCGAAGTTCAGAAAGAGGGCGGATAGAACAAGCTGCTAAAGCAGCCAAAAGTTTGTCGTTGACAGATCCCTTAGCAAGCTTGATGACTGCAATTAATCTTATAGGACAAAGCCGTTCACCTTTGCTTAGTTTCCCCAATCAATCATTACCCCCATCAGTACAAGACAGCTTATTCAGTGCAGTCCAAAATAGTAGAGAAAAAAATGTTTTCAGAGGTCATAAGGGTTTCGTATACTCAGTAGCGATGAGCACGGATGGACAGACAATTGTCAGTGGTGGTTCAGATGGCACAGTGCGGGTGTGGGATAACAAAGGCACCCAAGTCGCCGAATTGAGAGGTCATAAGGGTTTCGTATACTCAGTAGCGATGAGCACGGATAGACAGACAATTGTCAGTGGTGGTTCAGATGGCACAGTGCAGTTGTGGGATAACAAAGGCAACCAAGTCGCTAAATTGAGAGGTCATAAGGGTTCCGTCAATTCAGTAGCAATCAGCACAGATGGGCAAACAATTGTCAGTGGTGGTGATGATGGCACAGTGCGCTTGTGGGATAACAAGGGCAACGAAGTCGCTGTATTCCGAGGTCATCAGGGTTCCGTCAATTCAGTAGCAATCAGCACAGATGGACAGACAATTGTCAGTGGTAGTTCAGATAGGACAGCGCGGTTGTGGGATAACAAAGGCAACCAAGTCGCTGTATTCCGAGGTCATCAGGGTTCCATCAATTCAGTAGCAATAAGCACTAATAGACAGACAATTGTCAGTGGTAGTTCAGATACGACAGCGCGGTTGTGGGATAACAAAGGCAACCAAGTCGCCGAATTGAGAGGTCATCAGAATTATGTGTTATCAGTGGCAATAAGTTCAGATAGGCAGACGATTGTCAGTGGTGGTTTAGATGGCACAGTGCGGTTGTGGGATAACAAAGGCAACCAAGTCGCTGTATTCCGAGGTCATCAGAGTTTCGTAAACTCAGTAGCAATAAGTATAGATAAACAGACGATTATCAGTGGCAGTTTAGATGGCACAGTGCGGTTGTGGGATACTAAAAGCAAGCAAGTCACTGTATTCCAAGATCAGAAAGGTTCCATAGAAGCAGTAGCAATAAGTACAGATAAGCAGACGATTGTCAGTGGTGGTTCAGATGGCAGGGTACGGTTGTGGGATACCCAGGGCAAGCAAGTCGCTGAATTCAGAAGTCAACAGACTAACGTAAGCTCAGTAGCAATAAGCACGGATAGACGAACAATTGTCAGTGGTGGTTCAGATGGCATAGTGCGGTTGTGGGATACCCAGGGCAAGCAAGTCGCTGTATTCCGAGGTCATCAAGGTATCGTATATTCAGTAGCAATAAGTACAGATAAACAGACCATTGTCAGTGGTGGTTCAGATGGCACAGTACGGTTGTGGGATACCCAGGGCAATCGAGTCGCTGTATTCAGAAGTCAACAGGGTTCCGTGAGTTCAGTAGCGATAAGTATAGATAAACAGATCATTGTCAGTGGTAATTATGATGGTACAGTGCGGTTGTGGAATAGCCAAGGCAAGCCAGTCGATCAATTCAGAAGTCAACGGGGTCCATTATTTTCAGTAGCAATAAGCATAGATAAACAGACGATTGTCAGTGGTGGTTCAGATGGCACAGTACGGTTGTGGGATACCCAGGGCAAACAAGCTCCTGAATTCAGAGGTCATCTGGGTCCTGTTAGGTCAGTAGCAATAAGTACAGACAAGCAGGCGATTATCAGTGGTGGTTATGATGGCACAGTGCGGTTGTGGGATAGCAAGGGCAAGCAAGTCGCTGAATTGAGAGATCATCTGGGTTCGGTAAGGTCAGTAGCAATAAGCATAGATAAGCAGACGATTGTCAGTGGTGGTTCAGATGGCACTGTGCGGTTGTGGGATATTAGATTTGAGTCTTGGCTAAAAGCAGGTTGTGAGCGATTACAGGATCTTCTTGTTTTCAAAGAACGTAAAACTCCTGATGCGAGAGGCGCTAAGGCAACGTGTGAGCCATACCTGCGTTGAGAACCTAATCTTGCTGTCTTATGAATTATTCTATTCTGCAAGCTAAGGGCTTGATTGCGAACAGTGCAACTGCTTCGGCGATGCTCTCAAAGGGAGCCGTCCAAGGGGCGATCGCAGCACTACGCTAAAAATTACACCATTTTATTCTCGAATAAGTTTAAAATTTTTTAAAGATAGTTCTGTTTATCAAAAGCTTAAAGCAAGAAAGAGACGTGAAGTTAACCACGTCTCCAGGTGATGGAAAATTAATTTATGCAAGCCGTTACGCTACATCTGCCACCAACAAGCCATTAACAGCGATGATAATTATCTGTGCCTTAAAAGGAGTGTCACACAGAGGTCTGACATCACTATTAAAAGGTTGGGCTACCCATTTACCCTCCAAATTTTGGTAAAAAGTTCCGAGTAGATGGGAACCGTTCCAAACTCGATACAGTTCTCCAAAATCATCTGGTACTGAGTCAATTTCGATTTCTGGGGCTACTGCGTCAGCTAAATCGTCAATATGTTCCTCAAACTCTGATTGAGCCGAGGCTTGGTTATCAAACTCTTCTTGTACAATCATCTAAGTAACCTCATTAACGGGGTTTTACAAAAGGCGATCGCAATCTTTGGACGGAGGGCGATCGCCTTTGTTTTTGTCTATCAATTAATCTACGTCTCGCGTAGATATACGTCAAGAGTAGATTTATAAAACTTAGAATGTTATAAATCTACTTGTAATTTAAAATACCGACAAGTAGAGAAATCTACGTCTAGCAGCTACTAAACTGGGGATGTAGTGTATGTCTAGGAAGTAAGTGATTCGCTGGAAATTAAATGAAGTGATGGCACGAAAGCGAGTTAGGAACAAGGACTTGGCAGAGGCATTAGGGATAACAGAAAATTCGGTTTACAGACTTCGCAAGGTTGACGAGATGCCAAGATTGACGCCAGAAAGGTTGAACGGTATTTGCATGGCATTGAATTGTCAGCCCGGTGAGCTTTTGGAATATGTGCCAGATGATACTGAAGGTAAAGTTGTTTCTACTATTGATGTAATGTGAGTACAATTGTAATTTTCAAAAATCAAATGGTAGGTGGGAATCAAAACCAATAGCTCCCATGCCAATTGCATAGGAGCGCTACAGGTAGAAACTAATTTTTACGAATCAGGTACAGTGCTAGTTGTAACATCGGCAATGCTTTCGATGAACTGCCCAAAAGTCAAACGCCCTTACCCCCTCTATAGGCGATACCGATAATAAAAAGCGATTGCAAGGGAGCGTAGTGGGAAGACAGCCCAATCACCAAGAACGCAAAACAATCGCAACTTAATGATAAATAGTTAATCAAATTTCAGATAACACGATTGTTGACTTCAAAGTCACTCTTGCTCAAATTCCTGATTGGTAAATTTCAAAACCCGACAGTTCTCTGTGACTGTACGAATCACATTCTCTGGTACTCCATCAGGAACAGTTACCTGAAGTTCCAAAGTAATTTCTACTTCTGCACCTACCAAACTGCTAAGGTGTTGAATGACCTCGTCCGCTATCTGTCCCGCATCGCGTCGTAACCGCAATGAGTCTAACTTCACTGAACCATAAAAGCGCTTTGGTGGAACTGTGACAGTTGTTTGATGACCGGAAGTACCATTTTGTGTTTCTACATCATCAGAACTGACTTTAGTACTTTGCTTTTCAGTCTTATAGACTGATGTCCCTGTTGCTTCTTTAACCACTGAAGTCTGAGTTTTTACGGTAGCAGCATCTGCATCAAACTGGCGTTGCGCTACTTCTGGTTTAACTATCAGGTTTTGACTGCTCAGTGTTACGGTAATATGTTCAGCTGCTTTCAAACCCAGGTAACGCCCTTTGGCTTCATCCCAGCCTGTGGCGTAGGCAAAATTTTCATTCCACAGTAAGGCTGCGACTCCTTCTTTTATCGCCTCTAACAGCACTTGTTGATTTTTGATACGTGGCAAGTACAGGTAGTACGCTAGGTACTCCCACAGCTTCTTAAGGTCGAGGTGATTGACATCCCGCCAGAGATAGGGATCGAGGGCTTCTAAGCGCAAGCGGCTAGCAGCATAGTTAGCAATCAAATGTTCTTCGTGAACTGCTTTGCGACTTGCCTGCAAAATAGGAGAGTCTTGCTTTTGCAGTCGGATTTCTTGCCATTCAATCGCCCCTTGGGGATCTGGTTGTTCCGGCACTAATAGCCAAATGTAAGCTTCCTGAATTAAACTTTTAACATCTTTGTCGGTTTGCTGTTGTTTGGTTGTCGCCTGATTGCTTTGAAAAACATCCAAGTTCAAAGCTTCTTTATCGCGCACAATCGAATTCCAGGCGAGGTACTGGCAAACAGATTGTTCTAGTAACTCAAGTTTTGCCTTGTCTGGTGCTAGGAACAGCAACATATTTTTGCAGTACCGAGGACTAGCTCCCTTTTGGTTCAGTATTTCTTCTGCCCTCGTGCGGGCTGGGGCGTTACTTTCCTTGTTTTTATGAGGATGCTGCGGTCCCAAGACAACGAGCCTCACAGCCATTTCATCAGGAACATCTGCGGTGGAATCGGGGGCAATATGCACTCCATCGAAAATACCGCGTTGCTTGTCAGCCTTCAGTCGATGAATAATTTCATCCCAAACTTTATCCTGAGTTTGTTGAATTTGCTCGGCTCTATCTTGGGCAAGTCGGGTGACACTCGGTTGAGTGGAGAACCAGTAACGAGTATTATCGACGTAAAGGTGTGTGGCTTGGTCGGTCAGTCGGCGCAGAGCATCCCCGAAGGTGGCAACACTTTCCCCTGGTTGAACGCAGCCCAATTTGATGCGGTTGTCTTCTACACCACGATTGGCTGCTCGCAAAGTGGGGGCAGAACCAAGGTAAATTGTCCGGGCAACACGACGGCAAGCAGAGTAACGTCCTAAATTTGGGTTTTGGCGATCGCACGCCAAGGGCAGCGAATTATATCCATCCACATCTTTCTCAATCACTGGCACCCAGTTGTCTTCTAGGTAACGAGTTAATTCTGCTTGCACCTGTCCATCATCCATTGGCACGTTAGCAGGCATAATTAACAAACTCTTGTCCTGTCCCTCCCAAAGTGAGTGAATCACCTTTGCCATCAGTCGCAGGACACCACGCGTGCGTTGGAATTTGTCTAAAGTTGACCAGTCGTTGTAAAGTCGGTCAAATAGTTCTGGATGGATGGGATAAGCATTTTCTAGCCGTCGCTTATAAGTTGCTTCTCGACATTCTGAAGGAAATTCCTGCGGTTGGGTTTGGTACATTTCCCCAAAAGCGCGGATGACAGCATCACGAGCAATAAAGCCGCTTTCTTCAGTGATGGGTTGAAATAATCGCCGCCGCACAATTTCAAAGCTTTCATCAGCACTTGCTGGACGCCAAGGAGATTCAACTCTGCCAATAGCGTTTTTGAGTCTACTCAAGGCTTCTTTACCGCGATCGCCTCCAATTTCATTATCAGAAGCAGGAATACTGACCACCAACAGCGTTTGTGCAGCATTTTTTGCCGATTCGCTCAAAGTCTGGGCAAAAGTAAAGTGAGTGTCAAAACTGCCTCCAGGGAGGTCATTTTGTTCGTGCAGCTGACGAGCATAAGCTACCCATTCATCAATTAAAATCAAGCAGGGCGCATAGCGGTTAAACAACAGCCGCAGGGTATCGCCTGGGTTAGTTGAGGTTTCATCTGAAGAGCGAATCATTTCGTAGGCTTCTCTACCCCCCAGTTGCCAAGCCAGTTCACCCCAGAGAGTCCTGACAACTGTGCCATCTTTTTTATGTTGCGGCTGACCTGGAGAAATTTTATTGCCTACCAGCACCGCTGTGCTTACCTTCGGCGGAGGCAAAATACCTGCTGCTTCCAGCACTGGTTCTAATCCAGGTAACTCAGATGCCGGAACTCCCATAAACACGTGGTATAATGCCAACATGGCGTGAGTTTTGCCGCCACCAAAGTTGGTTTGTAGTTCGATAACGGGGTCGCCTCCCTTGCCAGAAAGACGTAGCAAGGCATTTGTGAGTAGTTGCTTCAGCCCTTCAGTAAGGAAAGTGCGGCTGAAAAACTCAGTAGGTACGCGGTATTCGTCGGAACCCTCATCTAAATAAACTTGCCAAAGGTCGGCAGCAAATTCCGCCTGTTGATAGCGACCAGAAGCAACATCTGGGTGAGGCGTGACAATTTCTCGCCAGGATTTTAAACCACCTGTGGGATTGCCTTCTACAGGTTGGAGAGTAGCGCGACGAGTTTCACGACGGGCTTGTTCGGTAAAGCGAACGCGCAACAGTTCTTGTTTTTGCTTGTCAACTTCATCTGCTTCTGGTGCGGAGATGGAAGAGAGTAACCGCGAGACGCTATCAAGAGCGCGATAAGCGTCTTCTGTAGAGAATGGTTCGTTATGCGCCCAAGCGTTGCGTGTTTCTTTTAACTCCCCAACTAAGTTTTTTTCCGCATTACCTAGAGTTTTTTTAAATACGTCACGCCACTGACCAAACATTAGTTTAAGCTGTTCTGAGACATCCTGTTTAAGGAGTTGTTGAACAGTGCGCCGCAGGTTACGGTCTTCTGATACAAAAGGCGTGGCGGCGACTAGCCACTTATCGCTATAAACGGAACGCATCTCCCTTTCCACAAAGGGATATAAGCCATCTTTCAGGAGGTCTAATGCTCTGCCAACTCGTTCACGATTACTAATACTCATAGTTTTTTTTATACTAATTTATTTAGTGAGATTGCCCTCTCCCCTGCCCCTCTCCCAGAATGGGAGAGGGGTTTAATTGCTTCCCTTGTGCCATTTTGGGAGAAGGGGTTGGGGGATGAGGGCTATCTTGGACAAAAGCTTGACTAATGATATTCATATTTTTTTATACTAATTTATTTAGTGAAATTGCCCTCACCCCTGCCCCTCTCCCAGAATGGGAGAGGGGTTTAATTGCTTCCCTTGTGCCATTTTGGGAGAAGGGGTTGGGGGATGAGGGCTATCTTGGACAAAAGCTTGACTAATGGTGTCTAAAGCAACAGGTAAATTTGTTTCAACCAAATAGCTACTTATACGTACAAACCGCAGTCCCAAGGATTCAAGTAATTCCTGACGCTGTTGATCTGCAATCTTTTGAGATTCATGAATCGGTCCGTCTACTTCCACGATGAGACGTTCTGCTGCACAAAAGAAATCAACAACAAAACACCCAATTGGTTGTTGACGACGGAATTTGCGACCTTGTAATTTACGGTTTCGCAAAGCTTGCCAGAGGATAGCTTCGCTGGGTGTAGGTTCTTTGCGAAACTGACGGGCTACTTCTTTCATTTTTTGCCGTAGGGCTGGGGGAACTTGCCATTTGTCTGGAGTGCCCTCACCCCCTCCTCTACGTCTCAAATGGGTGAGGGTTTGGGAGAGGGGAGTAAGAGTAGTTTCTTCGCTTTTTGTTCCTCTTTCAGGTTGGGCTAGGGGTGCTATAGACGAGGAAAGGTTTTCACCTGCTCTAAAGTTCTGGAAGCGGTGAGTAAAATTAGTTTCTTCGCTTCTTGTTCCCCCTCTCCCAAGTTGGGAGAGGGGGTTAGGGGGTGAGGGCAAAGACGGTGGACACTTGTCGAATTCCATCTCTAAAACAACGCTACTTGTACAGGAGTCTGTTCTTCACTATCAGCAGTGAGGCGGGAAATTTCCGACCAAGAAATCACCAAGCTGTTGTAAGCGACACCTTCAGCAGCCCAGCCTTTCCTGTCGCAAATGTTATACAGCCGATAAGCTAATTCCCTTGCTGCTTCTCCTATGGCTCCTAGTTGAGAGAGCAAATTCGCAGCGCCTATATTTCCAGCACCGTCTTGCAATTCCCGAATCATGTGCTGTGTCGCTTCCCAGACAGTGAGGCGGTTATCCGTTTGTGGGTTCCAATCTTTCGGCAATTCGTCGCGGCGCAGTAGTCGCACTTTGCTAGATTTGGCTACTAGGATGCCAGCGTTCTCCATGCCTTTGACTGAGGTATTTTTGGCTTTTGAGAGGGTTTCAGCATCGCCGAACAACCCTTCATTAAAGGCGTGCTGTTCAAACCAAATCAGAGCAAAGCGGGTTTCCGCGTCAAATTCTCCTTCTTGTTCTGCTAGGAATTCGTCTAAGGTTTGGTTAATCAGTTGCAGCGCAGTGCGAACGCGCATTGGTGTGCCATCTGATTCCAAGACTTTGCTGTAGCTGGAGTATATTCCCATACCGGGACCAATGCTGGCTTGTGCCAAGTCTACCGGGGCGATGTTGCCTTGTTGCAGCTTGTGTAGGGCATCAGGAAGTTCGCGTTTGAGGGCGTTGACGAATTGGCGGCGTGTGGTAGATGGTGCGGTTTCTGGGCGGGGACGGCAGACGAGGACGATAGAGGATGCGAGGGCGTTAGAATTTTGGCTCCTCGTTCTGTTGCTTAATTCTGTACGCATTGGTAATGTACCAGTGATGGTAAAGCCAGATTGAATTAAGCCCTCTAACATTGTTTCCCAACCTGTTGAGGCAACACTAACCTGACTGCTTCCATCTTTGTCATCATCTTCTGTTTCAGTTTGCTTGAAAGCGTAGTAAACAGTAAAGGGATAGTCTGGATGGGCTATCTTTCGTACCTGAGTAAAAACTTTACCTAGTCCTTCTTCAAAAAACTTTTGTGCTTTTTCTTTGCTGCCATGACGAAATTGATCTGCAACAAGTTCTTGACTCTTTGGCACAAGCAAAGTTGTGAACAGGTCAGGATAAATATGACCTAGTGAACGACGTAGCCAGATATAAAAGAAATCTGACAGGTCTGCGTATGGCACTGAATCATAATAGGGTGGGTCAGTGGAAATAAGTTGATGGCTAACATGATTATTAATCCCAGTAGCATCGAGGTGTTGGCTGTAGCCACAACTATTAGTAGCAAAGTTACTTATTGCACGAACTATGGTGCTAATAGTAGTTGTGTAATCACCCGCTGCACTATTGAACGCATTAGATTCTGCATAATCCCATACCATTGGGATTGCTTGCCTGGTAAATGCATGGATCGCTTGATCCATACTTGGCTTCCAGGTTGCTAGACTGCATAAACTGTCGCTTAGTTTACTTACCCCAAGCCCTAAATACATTGCTACTGCATCTGCATAAGCTGTTGCATTGATACCACCTTCATAAAGCGGTAAGCCATCATCAGATACCCCAGTAGATACAGTATCAGCAAGTACTTTTTCTCTCGCTTCGCTTATTAAGTCACTGAAATTGGTTAAGGCTACAAGCTGACGTGGGGTAAATAGGTCACAGTGGCGAGTCATCCCATAACGCGGAGTTGCCATGTACTGAGGATGTATAGAAAGTTGTGTTTCAGGCTTCCACTCTGCTTGTGCTGAAGCTGCAATTTCCTCATGTTCTTGAGTCGGTGACAAATACACCCGCCCACGCTGTCCTTCTGCCACAATAGCCATTAACTGTGTGCCCATCCGCGCTGCTTTCCCCTGAGCGCGAATGTAGTCTAAAGGCACAGGCGTACCACAACATATACAAATTGCACCCTTGCGGCTAACGGTTCCATCTGGAGGCTCACCTTTGCCAGTCTTCACCTGAAAACGCACAACAGGCGGTTGCTGGCTGTTATCAACAATTGGTTCAACCCACGCTTGCTTATCCTTCTTCGTTGAAAGCACAAAAGAACGCACCAACGGCATTTTTGCACCACAAATCGGATTAGGACATTTCACTGTTCTTGCCCATAACCAAGCAATAACTGTTGCTTGTTTGCCCTCACCCCCGTCCCCTGTCCCAGAAGGTGAGAGAGGTGTATTTTCTTCTCCCTTTCTCCCGTTTTCGCACAGGGGTGTATCTTCTCCCCTTCTCCCGTTATCGGAGAAGGGGCTGGGGGATGAGGGTAAATTCACCTTAGGATACAAATGCCCAATTCGCTTAAAAGCTTCATCCCGCATCCATTGCCCGTAATAGCGCACATCTTCAGCCAATCCCTGCGCCCCATACCATTTTTTAGTACTCAGAGAGTTTTTGCGAGAATCAGGGTTAACAGGAGGCTGATTTGCAAACTTCGGTGGAATTTCAATCAAAGCTTTGGTAATCAAAACCGCCACCGGATTGATGTCACTACCATGCGCTTCTAACCCTAATCTCTGGGCTTCCAGAGGTATAGAACCTCCTCCACAAAAAGGGTCAAGCACAGGCGGCGGATTGTTATTAGTTGATTTGAGAATTTCTGCTTTAGCTTTCTCTAAAACATCCTGATTGTTGATATTCTCCCACTTCACCAATTGTTCGATAATTTCAAACAGACGTTTTCTTTCTGTTTCCTGCGCCTCTTCAGTAGGAAATTTATCAGGATGACTCGATGGATCATCCACCAAAGATGCAAACAACACCGCCCGACAAGCCGCTAAAGGTCGCCGCGCCCACCATAAATGCAGTGTTGAAGGATGTCCGTGTCGAATTGATTTTTCTCTTGCAGATTCTTTATTAATTGCTTCAAGTGGTAACGCGACTTCGATTAGCTTCTTGCGATAATTCATCTGGATAAATATAATACATTAGTATTAGTCAATCAAACCCTTAGAACACTGAGTTAAAAATTAGGCATAACAAAATCAGCCCGCTAAGCGGACTTAAAAATAATTCTGTGGATATACAGCTTGTATAGTTTGATAGATGCGTAATGTAGGAAACGGAGGGACTTGCTCCGTTGTCCTTTAACAGAGAAAAATTAGGTAATATTTTTGACTTCTTACAGTGTAACTATTTTTCAGAGATCGTCAAGAATTAAGTATGAATAAGTATCAAATGACTCTGATTACTGATTATTTCGTGACTAGAGGCTGTACCCTTACCCCCAGCCCCTCTCCCAGAATGGGAGAGAGAAGAAGGAAGTGAAGGCTAAATAGGCTCAGTTCCCTGTTGCCACAACTCCCACCAGTCGTAATTGATACTTGTCACTGCAAAATCTGGCTCTTTGTGAAACGGATGTCGCAGATAACGAATGACGCAATCATTGTCACGCACGTTGTAAGTCCCTTGGGATGCTTTGACTTTCCAAGCATCGCCCTCGGTAAATTCCTCTGACTTTGGTACTTGTACTAATGCCAAAATAAAATTCTCTGGTTTATTTAAGGCGGTGATAATTTCATTTTTTGTCACTGTTACTGTTTCTGCACCTGCAATTCGCCCCTTCACTTCAATAAATCGTAAGCCCTCACCCCCTGCCCCTCTCCCAGAATGGGAGAGGGGTGCCGTAGGCGGGGTGAGGGGTGCCGTGGATGGGGTGAGGGGTGCCGTGGATGGGGTAAGGGGTGCCGTAGGCGGGGTGAGGGGACGCGACTCGATATCATAGCCGCATTTTTCTGCACTCACATCCCTTGGTTCGTTCCCCAAACGACGTTCTGCTTCCATCACCGCCGCCATTGCTGCGAGTTCAACCCGTTTAGTCTCCCTGGCAAACATCGCTGCTGCTGACTGTCGCTTGCCTTGCAGTCGTTGCAGCAAACCTACCGACACCACCAGCGCACCCCCAACCACCACAGGCGGTAATGGCGATAATCTGCGTTCTTGCTCTAATTCTTCCAAACGCTGCATCAACCGCGCTTGCAACTCATCTGCTCGCTGACGTGCTTTGCCTGAGTTAATTTTGGCATTAGGCTTGCCAGCTTCTTCTTGCATTTTCAGTTCTTCTGCCCGATGGTCCCAGTAATGTATTTCCTTGGTCAATCTGTCTTTCACCGCTACCATCGTCTTAGCAATGAGTTCCTCTTTGCGCTGCCTTAGTTCTTGAAGATGTTGGGGAACAAGATTGGCGATCGCATAACTCTTTGCCTGTAGTTCCAAATCTTTTCGCAACCAAGATTGTTCTAGTACCGCTTCCACAACAGACTTTTCTTCATCCGTCAGCGGACGATAATTGAGGTAAGGCGCATAGCCTGCATTTTTTGCCCTCACCCCCGTCCCCTCTCCCAGAATGGGAGAGGGGTGTCTGTTCTCCTGTTCTGCCATTCTGGGAGAGGGGTGCCTATTCTCCTCTTCTCCTATTCTGGGTGAGAGGTGTATATTCTCCCTTTCTCCCCTCGTGGGAGAAGGGGTTGGGGGATGAGGGCAAATTTCCACATACTGCATCCGTCGGGACACCACCCGTCGTGTACCATTGGGACTTACCCGTGCATCTTGTATCGAATGTTCCAGGTAAACCAAGGCACGAACATCTTCGCTGGGGTCATTCTCATCTACCAGGACAGTACCTTGTTTCAACAAATCCCGATGACGTTCCAAAGTTAAGTCAATTGTGGCATCCAACAGAGGATGTCCAGAACATATAAATTCCGCCACTGGTTTTGTAGGAGGATTAATGAGGGCTTTATCAAAACAAATCCGTTCGTAACTCCGCCCCAGTACGTCTCCTACACCAATTTGTCGTCCTCTATTACGGATAAGTGCTGGAACATGGGTGATTTGATAGCGCTGTGGTTCTCGTTGACGCACTGTTCCACCAAGCTGGGTAAAAGCTTCCAGGAAGAAAGAAGCAATAAAATGAGGTTGCAGCCGCCTTGCCTGCGCCCGTTCCATTTCTTCCCGAACTTGCTGTACTTTGGCAATATTCATCGAATCTCGTGCCAAAGCTCGTTCTTCCAAAAGTTCGCGTAGCCGCTGTTGATCGAGTTTGTCTTTTACCACTTGGTTAAGACGTTCTCTGACATCTGGGCGATCGCCATAACGAATTGCCTGAATTAACAATTCTCGTAACTCAGCGCCAGCGATGGCTTTTCCTAAAACGTCAAAGACTTTACCACCTAGCGCCTGCTGTTCTATCTCCAACTTCTTCAACAGCGCTAGATACACATCCCCTTCACGAGTTTTTGCTGCCAACAAATTCCACAGATGACACACTTCTGTCTGTCCAATTCGGTGAATGCGTCCAAAACGCTGTTCGAGGCGGTTGGGATTCCAAGGCAAGTCATAATTCACCATGAGGTGCGATCGTTGCAGGTTAATCCCCTCACCCGCAGCATCTGTCGCTATTAATACTTGCACTTCAATGTCTTGAGTAAAAGCTTGCTGCGCTTTGCGGCGTTCTTCGCGTCCCATTCCGCCGTGAATCGTCACTACCGCTTCAGTACGTCCAAGTAGCGTCCGAATCCTATCTGTTAAATAATTTAAAGTGTCCCGATGCTCAGTAAAAATCACCAGTTTGCGCCGATGTCCTTCAGCATTGAACATTTCGGCATTATTTTGCAGCAGATTCGAGAGTTCTTCCCATTTTTTATCTTTACCACTACGTCTTACTTGTAGTGCTAGTTGTTCTAATTCTTGTAAAAGAGCAATTTCTGTTTGTAATTCAGCAATTGTACGTGATGCCGTAGCAAGGTCAATAACTTCCTGTTCTGTAGCTTCGCGTTCTTCTCCTGGAATATCCTCCAAATCATCTTCTATATCTTCTAAGTCGATAACTCGTCCAAAATCAAAACTTGCTGACTGTCCCCGCTTTAATAATTCTTCTTCCCGTAGTCTTTTCTGTAACCGTTCCCGACGGCGTAGCAGTGATTGGTAGATAGCTTCTGGTGAAGAAGCAAGTCGGCGCTGCAAAATAGTCAAAGCAAAGCCAACCGTACCTTTGCGTCCTTCATTTTCCAAAGCATCAGCGCGATTAAATTCCTCGCGCACATACTCAGTGACTCGTTTATAAAGAACCGCTTCTAAATCCGAAAGTTCGTACTCTATCGTGCTGGCTTGGCGTTCTGGAAATAGCGGCTTCTCATCAAATTTCAGCAAATCTTCTTTAACCAATCGCCGCATCAAGTCAGAAGTATCCATGACATGGACACCATCGCGAAAGCGTCCCTCAAATCTGTCACCATCCAGCAACGCCAAAAACAACTGAAAGTCCTCTTCCTTACCGTTGTGTGGTGTCGCCGACATTAATAAAAAATGCCGCGTCAAACTTGACAGCAACTTACCCAGTTTATAGCGTTTCGTCTCCTTAATTTCACCCCCGAAGAACGAAGCCGACATTTTGTGAGCCTCATCGCAAACAACCAAATCCCAATCTGTTTGCGCTAACTTGGCTTGCAAGTCTTCATTACGACTGAGTTTGTCCAGCCGTACAATGAGTAACGGCATCTCCACAAAAGCATTCCCCGTCCGTGCCGCTTCAATACGGTCATTAGTGAGAATTTCAAAAGGCAAATGGAACTTTTGACCCAGTTCATCCTGCCACTGTAGCGCTAAACTGCCGGGACAAACTACCAAGCAACGATGCAAGTCGCCTCGGATAAGCAATTCTCGTATCAACAACCCCGCCATAATAGTTTTACCCGCTCCTGGATCATCTGCCAACAGGAACCGCAGGGGTTGGCGAGTCAGCATTTCCCCGTAGACAGCGGTGATTTGGTGTGGTAGTGGTTCTACCAGGGATGTATGAACAGCTAGCAGTGGGTCGAACAGATGAGCAAGATTGATACGGTGCGCTTCTGATACCAAGCGAAAATTAGTACCATCAGCGGTAAAACTCCAAGCACCGCCAGAGGTCACAATTTCCAGAGTAGATTCCCTGTCTCGAAATACCAACTCATTCCCTAGAGAACCACTGGCATCCTTATAGGTCAATTCGACAACATCCGAGCCATGCCACTGAGCATCGACAATGGTGACAATACTATTTGGTAGAATGCCTTTGACTTGCGTGCCTTTTGTCAATTCTTCAAGTCTAACCATGTCGAAGCATTTTCTTTTTTAGTATTTATTATTACATCATTTTTTAAGAGCAAGTGAGAATAAGCTAGTGTGCGACTATACTTTGGATGTAAATAATACTTCGGTTATAGTTTAAGATAACGAAACACTAAGGGCGATAACGGAGCGATTAGCCTTGTCCTGTCGGACACGCTGCGCGAACGGCGATCGCCCGTGAATTAGTGGAGACAGTCTGCCGTAATGTCACCATCAACTGGATACAGAAAGAAAACGTCAAACCCAATCTCAGACGGCTAGTCAAACGCCTGCTGCGGAAATACGGCTATCTACCAGACAAGCAGGAAAAGGCAACGGTGACGGTGCTGGAACAAGCAGAGTCACTGTGTAAAAATTGGGCTGCATGAGGGGAAGCGAAGGCGATTGTGCAAAGCGCACTATCCTTGGGGCGATCGCTTTCTACTACTATCTATAAATTGAGAGCGCTCACCACTGAATCTTGGGGCAAATAGTTTCAAATCACTACAGGGCAGGTTTTATAAAAATTGTATAACTTTTTTATTTATCAATGTGATGAATCCTTTGAAAATTGTACAACTTTCTTTTTTGAGGTTTGCGTGAACTTTAACAGTAATATAATAGTTACAAGCCTTCAAATTGTAAGACTTTTTTATATTTTTACATTAGCCAACGTCTTGCTCGACTCGGCTTGGTGGGCATTAGTGCTAATCCATCTTTGTCTAATACTGGAACACGACTCATGGAGATAATCCTTTCGTGTAAGTTATAAGTCCCTTAGCCCAACCTGTTCAGTATGTCCTTTCTACAAGCACCTATAATCAGTAGGTTTGGAGATAATCCGAACTAGGGAAACATTCGGAAGTCCGTAACAGAACAAGTCTCATGGGTTCTAGTCATCTCTTACGTTACAAGCTGACTCTTGCAAGCCCACACTATACACCGAGTGTTAGTGTGGGTAGTTGACCCGTTTTATTTATTTACAGATTGCGGTTTTAGCTTCCCAGGCTCACCAAGTTTGTCCATAAGGGGTAATTTCTGCGTATGGACTCAAAATTGTCAAAATCTTATGACAATTTTTCAAAATTTATAAAATTCATTTGAGCTTGCTCTATCACCCGTTCTAAATTAGTACGTTGCCTTGATCAAAGTCATGTCACAACATCGACACACAATTTTCATACTATCTCCATAACCTTCAAATATATTTACTGACAGAGTTAACAATTAGTAACAATTATTTCAGTAAATGCTCTGATGCCGATTATCATTCCCGGTCTTATTTGCAAATATCAGGTTTAGTAGGCATGAATTCAAGCCTTATCTTATCAAACATATTAAATCCGCCAGTGTTGTTTTTCTTTTTGGGGATGCTGGCAATTTTTCTGAAATCGGATTTGGAAATTCCCCAACCTTTGCCAAAACTGTTTTCTCTTTACTTGCTGCTTGCTATCGGGTTTAAGGGAGGATATGAACTTGAGGAGAGTGGAATTAATCCACAAGTAGCGTTGACACTGATAGCAGCTATATTGATGGCTTGTGTCGTCCCTGTGTACTCATTTTTTGTTCTAAAAATAAAACTTGATGCATATAATGCTGCGGCTATTGCTGCAACTTATGGATCTATCAGCGCTGTCACTTTTATTACTGCTCAGTCTTTTCTCAAAATACTTAACGTTACCTCTGATGGATACATGGTAGCGGCTTTGGCGCTGATGGAATCTCCAGCAATTATTGTGGGGATTGTTTTAGTAAGAGTATTCGGTCAGAATAAAGAAAATGGTGAATTTTCTTGGAATGAAGTTTTGCGAGAAGCTTTCCTCAATGGTTCTGTATTTCTCTTAGTTGGTAGTGTGATTATCGGCATACTGACAGGGCATAAAGGATGGGAAAAGCTACAACCATTTACTCAAGAGATATTCTACGGAGTTCTAGCATTCTTTCTACTAGATATGGGAATGGTAGCCGCTAGAAGAATCAAAGATTTAAGAAAAACAGGTTCTTTTTTAATTGCTTTTTCTGTATTTATGCCTGTTGCCAATGCAATTTTGGGAATCATTATTGCCAAAATCATCGGTATACCACAAGGTAATGCCCTTTTGTTTGCCGTTCTTTGTGCGAGTGCTTCTTACATAGCAGTTCCTGCAGCTATGAGGATGACAGTTCCAGAAGCAAATCCTAGTTTGTATGTTTCTATGGCTCTGGCACTCACATTCCCCTTCAATATTATTATAGGAATTCCATTGTATATGAACATTATTAAAATAATGGGAGTGTAGCAGAGTGAAAGCAGTCAAGAAGTTATAAATCATTACCAATTCTTTAGAACTACAACAAGTTTTAGACATTTTAGAAAAGGTGTGTCTGGCTATACATACCATCATCAATCAAAGATGTTACAGGCAAAGGTGATAAAGGCAAACTCATTGATGATTTAGAAAACCTGTATATGGGTTATGTAATGAGTGTTTGTACACAAGAATAAGAACATCAATTAGTGGAAGCGATTAGACCTATCCTCAAAAAAAATGGAGGCATATGTATTGTTTCTGATGCTAAGTATATTGCTCATTAAATGCTCTGACAAGAGGCTCTATTGAAAAAGAAAGTCTCTGCTATTTACCAAAAAAAAAGAATTTTTTTACGGAAAAGTCGCTAAATAATATGAAGTTTAAAAAGAAAGATTTGTTTTTGAGAGAGGAATCGAATTGTGCCAATAAAACGCCTAATTGCAGGTCTTCATGAGTTTCATGACAACTATTTCATTACACATCGAGAGTTCTTCGAGCATTTATCTCACGGTCAAACTCCTGATGTTTTACTTATTACTTGCTCTGACTCTCGCATTGACCCTAATTTAATAACTCAAACCCAGCCAGGAGAGTTATTTGTTATTCGTAACATTGGTAATATTATCCCACCCTATGGAACGCCCAATGGTGGTGAAGGTGCTGGTATAGAATATGCTGTTCAAGCTTTGGATATTAAGGATGTTGTTGTCTGCGGTCATTCCCACTGCGGAGCCATGAAAGGACTCTTGCAAATAGGTAATCTTGCTCACCAGATGCCTTTGGTATACGATTGGTTAAGGCATTATGGCGAACCTACCCGTCGTCTTGTCCTAGACAACTACAAGGATTATCCTAGTGATAAACTATTAAAGGTTGCAATTGAACAGAACGTCCTGACACAGATAGAAAACCTGGAAACTTACCCAGTTATTCGATCTAGACTTCACAGCGGTCAACTCACTCTCCATGCCTGGATTTACGAAATTGAGAGTGGAGAAGTCTTCACATATGATGCTAGTACCAGACAATTTAAACTTTTACAAAATCGTCCATTGCCTGTACCAAATCCTCTTATAGGTGTACACTCAGAATAAGCTATCTATTTAAGAAGTTATTAATTAACAATGGCTAATGAGTAATAAAGAAAAATTATTACTTATTAGCCATTATCAATTTTCAATACCAAAACAACAGCAAAATACATAGTTGAGCAATATTTACCATGAAAGCTTCATTCTTCAATAAAAATACAGGGTTTCTCCGCCAAAAAATTAAAGAATACTTAGAACGTAGTCAGCAATGGTTCTTGAAGACGCCAGAAAGAGCACTATCAGAAGCTTACCAAGCGGCTCAGATAATTAAAAATATTGAAATAGAACAGTTTGGTGGTAAAACAATATCTCCTGAGTCAGCTAATTATAGTGAAAGTGTAATGGCTTATTGGGAGGTATCCCTTCAAAAAAATTTAACTATTCTCAAAGTAAAATTGGCAGAATTTCGATTCAGCTATTCTCTTTTAAATATATCAAATCCCGTTTTTCTGGAGAAACTGAAGTTTATTGATGAGGTAAGTTCTAAGTATATTACACAAAATATTACACAAGAAAAAAATAGTGACGACCAGATAATACCAGTCTCTCAACCATTACAAATTAACGGGAATGAAGTTAACAACCAGTCAGATTATTCTCGTGTTAACAATATGAAAGTTAACCCTGTTTTTCAAAAAACAGGTGCATTTCCGAGGTCTATTGGGAGAACCCTTAATAAAATTAAGGGGGATTTGTCTCCACAAGCAGAAGAAAATTTTGTAAGAAATTTTCAAATTTCTAGAAAGAGAACAAGGACTGCTATAAGATTTTTGGTGATGCTAGTTATTGTGCCTCTTCTAACTCAGCATTTTTCTAAGCAGTTTTTAATTAATCCAATAGTAGAGCGCATTAGAGGTGAAAATTTCACTCAACTTTTCCTGAATAATGAAATGGAGGAAGAAGCTCTTAGCGAATTAAAAACTTTTGAAAAAAAACTAAAATTTGAGAGCCTAGTTCGCCAAGCACCGCCAATCTCTGCTGAGGTAATAGAAGAAAAAGTCAAACATAAAGTTCGTGAAATTGCAGAGGAATTTCAAGAGAAAAGTAATGAGGCTATTAGCAATGTTTTTGCTGATGTGATGTCACTGATAGCTTTTGCATTAGTCATTGTTACAAGCAAAAGAGAAATTGCGATTGTAAAATCTTTTATAGATGATGTTATCTATGGTCTGAGCGACAGTGCCAAGGCTTTCATAATTATTCTCTTCACAGATATATTTGTTGGATTCCACTCACCACATGGTTGGGAGGTGATTCTTGAAGGATTCGCAGAACATTTGGGGCTTCCAGCAAATCAAAGTGTGATCTCTCTTTTTATTGCCACTTTCCCTGTGATTTTAGATACGATTTCTAAATACTGGATATTCCGCTATCTCAGTCGGTTGTCTCCTTCAGCATTGGCTACATTGAAAGAAATGAACGACTAAGTGACAACTCTCCCGCTAACCGCAAGCGCAGGGTGCAAGGAGCATCTCAAGTTCACAAATGAGACTTGCTGCCTCAGTGGCTGAGCAACCTCTAAGCCTCCGCAGCCAGGAATCGGTAGTCCAACCGACCCAAGATTTAACAGATTAAGTGCTGAGTTCCAGTCCCTGTCAATAATCAACCCACAGGAACAACTATGAACACGAACCGCAAGAGTTTTCTCGACCCTCTGCCCACAACCAGAACAGTTAATACTAGTCCCTCTAGGGTCAACTCCTCGTGTGTGCTTGCCGCGTCTGACCGAAGAAAGCTTGCATGATTTGGAGGAATGCACCCCAAGCTACATCTAGTATCGACTTAGCTAGTCGTGTTCTAGCCAAGCCCTTAATGTTCAGGTTTTCAAAAATGATTAAGTCATAGGAGTTAGCTAGCCAATGAGCAACTTGATAATGAAACTCTTTACGCTGTCTTGCAACGTGCAAATGAAGTCTAGCAACCTTGCTGGCTTGCTTTTGGTAGTTCTTAGACCCCTTGATTTTACGTACAAGCTTGCGTTGCCCACGAGCTAAAGTTGCTTGTGCTTTCCGATAATACCGTGGTACTTCAACACCTTGACCGTCAGCAGTAGTTAAAAACTTCTCCAACCCTACATCTATGCCAGTAGCAGTTTTGATTTCGTCAATAGGTACGAAAGTGGGAACGGTCTTATCTTCCAGTGCGAAGCTACAATACCATCCGTCAGCTTTGTGTAAAATCGTTGCTTGCTTAATTTCAAAGCCATCTGGAATTGGACGGTGCAGAATAACTTCAACCTCACCAATCTTAGACAGCTTAAGAGTCTTGCCTGTTAGGTGTGCGCCTGCCTTTAGAGAATTAACACGCGGAAACGTAAAAGAACAGATCTCACCGCGCTTCTTAAAACGTGGTCGTCCTCCCCTGTTGCCGTTTTTGTCAGGGATTAACCAACGTTTCCACGCTTTGTCCAACCTCATCAAGTTTTGTTGTTGGCAGTCGGTGTAAATGTTCTTATATTCAGGAAAAAGTTCTTTCGTTTGCTTAAGGTCTGATGCTTGTGTGTAGTAGTCAGGTTTATCTGGAATCTCACCAATTGGCTCACAAACTAAACTGCAACGGTCAATTTGGCATCTTGTACGGTTTAACCAATCTAGCCTTTGCCCTAACGCATAGTTGTAGTGACGACGCAACAACTGACCCCAGGTTTCGAGTGTGACAACCTGTTCTGATGTTGGGTTGAGTTTGTACTGGTAAGTTAGCATCATGTTACCATTGTACTGCATATTTACTAATTATTGCAGTATGAGCCGTGATAGACCATTAACAATTCGATTGCCAGAATCAGAACTGGAAATCCTGAAAACCTATTGTCACCAAGAAAGTAGAACTCAAACAGAGGTGATTCGTGAATATATTCGTAGTCTCAAAAAGAAAATTAACCGTGTTCATAATAATTGATTTGGCTATAGAAGGGACATCGAATCCCTTCTATCGCCTCGCAATTCCCCATCGCCGCCAACCGTTCCGGTGTGGCGGGAGTACCCTTGCGGAGGTCTAGATGGCTTATGCGTGCGATGATTTTGGAGACACCGCGTCAACCCCTGCGGTTAGCCGACTTGCCAGTGCCAAAACCTAATCCACAACAAGTATTAATTCACGTTCATGCTTGTGCTGTCTGTCGTACAGATTTGCATATTGTGGATGGGGAATTGACGCAGCCAAAACTACCTCTGATACCTGGGCATCAAATTGTCGGTACGGTAGAAGCAATTGGAGAACGTGTGGAGAAATTTCAGGTAGGCGATCGCGTCGGTGTTCCCTGGTTAGGTCATACTTGCGATTGCTGTCGCTACTGTCTTTCTGGGCGTGAAAACCTTTGTGACTATGCCCAGTTCACAGGCTACAACCTTGATGGCGGCTATGCAGAGTACACTGTTGCGGATGAAAGCTTTTGCTTTTCCATTCCTAGCGACTATCCTGACTTACAAGCAGCACCACTGTTATGTGCGGGATTAATTGGCTATCGTGCTTACACAATGACTGGCGATGCTGAAAAAATAGGTTTTTATGGCTTTGGCTCAGCAGCACATATTTTAATTCAACTCGCTCGTTATCAAGGGCGTCAAGTTTTTGCTTTTACCCGTTCTGGTGACACTCAAGGACAAGAGTTTGCGCGTCAGTTGGGGGCAACTTGGGCTGGTGACTCAGACGCATTACCGCCGGAACCCTTGGATGCAGCGATTATTTTTGCTCCGATAGGGAAACTTGTACCCGCAGCTTTGCGTGCGGTTGCTAAAGGCGGTATTGTAGTTTGTGCTGGTATCCACATGAGCGATATTCCATCTTTTCCCTATGAGATTCTTTGGGAAGAAAGGGTTTTGCGGTCTGTTGCAAATCTCACACGTCAAGATGGAGAAGAGTTTCTCGCATTAGCCCCCAAAGTTCCTATCCGTACTCAAGTGAATCCCTTCGTCTTGAGTCAAGCAAATGAAGCTTTAGAGGCAATTCGCAATGGCAAAATAGAAGGAACAGCCGTGTTGATTACTGATCCAGCTAAGGCTTATCAAAACGCCTGACTTCAAATCCCTGCAATCCTTCCGGTTCCTCGTATTCTACGGATACATCTTTAACCATTGCGGCCGGAGGTCCTTGGTAACACCAGCGAATCATCTGTTCTACAACCCCTTGCTTACCTTCAAATACTGCTTCGACTCGATCATCAGGGAGGTTCCGCACCCAACCTGTTAATCCCAGTTGGGTCGCTGTATCCACAGTGGCGTAGCGATAGCCTACCCCTTGAACTCTTCCAGAAATAATGACATGAGCGCGGACTTGCTTGGAGTGCGGTGTGGTATTCTGCATTAACTGGTCAAGTCTTTACTATTTCCAGCCTACCCTGTTTATTATGCACCAGAGAATTCTTAATTCCAACTAATTTGTTTATGTCAAACTTGCCACCACTTAAGACAGAAACTATTTGGGCAATTCTCAATGAGGAAATTGATGATGCTACAGTCAACCAATTGGTATGGCACTGCTTGGGGTATCGCTACAACTCCTTAACCGAACAGTGGGATACTCAGGAAGTCGCACCAGAATGGCGGGATGAGTACTCAGAACCACCGGATTTTATCGACTCTCGCCCTGCAACAGTTAAGTTAACTCGTTCGATTCCTTCAGAGAACAAACAGCTCTTGAAAGAAAAACTGGGTTTCAAAGGTTACAAAATTGGTGAATTTGGACCTCGGCAAACGCGGAGGGCAACAGCTGCAAACTGGTTGTTAAGTTATATACAAGTCAATAGCAGTAAATTTAAGTAAGAGAATTAGAACCACGGATGCACACAGATTAACCTTGCCCTTGAGCGAAGCGAAGAAACAGATAATTTATTGGTATGCATCTGTGGTTTCATTTTCATAACTCTTGACTTTTGCAAGAAGCTTAATGACTGTTGACACTCTCTGTCCTAAAGGAGCAGAGATTCTTAAGACATTGCTGCCTTAATATCCTGATCACTCAGGTTAAGCGGCTCAACACGTTTGCACTTTCATTGCGTATTGATATCTCCTCAAAGTTGTTTCGGGCGTAGACTTTCCCCCAGTCCGGGGGTAGGTTTTTAAATCTTGTACTGATTTAAACATCAAAGCATATTTGCAAAAGGCGTAAACGCCTTATAGTTCGCTTTCATCCCTTGCCTGAAGTACGCTTGGACGGCACTACGTGCCTGTTCCTCAAGGGTTTTCAGCCAGCCTTCCTTATAAAAATGATAAGGGAGCGTTAACGCACCCTAAAGCTTGAGAATTCAGTTTACAAAGTCAAGTTTTTGACTCATGAGTGATGACTAATCATCAAGTACTTTGCTAGACACTTCGACTGCTGTCACATCTATTGTGCCTTCAGGTGTAAAGCGCTGAAAATGTCCTTGTTGTACCAATAACTGCTCCCCACAGTTAGGACATTGCAATTCAGTGTTATTTAAACCTGTAAATTCATATCGACAAACGGGACACTGGTCACTCGCCAAGTTGTATTGCAGCCACCAGCGAAACCCAAAATACACGAGAATCGGTGTCAACAACAATAGCCCAACAATAATCACTAAGGAGTTAACCAACCAGCCCAAGCCTAATGACCCCAGCAACCATGTAATTGCTAGCAAAGTGAGCCAAGGGCGTAGATTAGATAGATTAAACTGAAACGTTTTAAGGCTCATTTTTTAAATGTTGTCCTGCTCTCCCTCTAGGATAGCGATTTTACTAAGAAGTCAATAGTTAATCATTAATGGTCAATAAGACTTAGTTATAAAACTCAACAAACATAGACTCTTGGCTATGGACTGTTGACTAAGGACAAAAGCTGCTCTTTCAACCGCTTCTGGAAAGCATCGATACCAAATAGGGCGATCGCCTGTTCTCGCAGCCATTGTCCATCACATCGTGGGTCATCTCCTTTGAGTATTTCTATACAAGCCGCCGCCACAGCATTTGGATCACGGTGTGGAACCCGCCATCCCAGTTTACCATCCTGTAACGGATCGGCTGATCCATCTGCATCACCAGACAGCACAGGCACACCACAAGCCATTGCCTCTAGGTACACAATACCAAAGCCTTCTTGGGAAGGCATCACGTAGGCATCAGCAAGACGGTAATGTTCTGCCAATTCTTCTGTAGGAACGAACCCAGCAAAGATTACGCGATCGCCTACGCCCAAATCTTCAGCCAGCTTGGCTAATCGAGGTTGGTCATCGCCACGACCAATGACCAAGTATTTTACCTCAGGGAAAACATCAGCTATTTGTGGTAACGCCTGAATTGTGACATCCACACCTTTATAAATATCACCTGACCACAGTCGCGCTACCGTCATCAGTACCTTTGTTTTTGTCAAACCATACCGCTCTAATAACGCTGTCGATTTTGTTCCTGGAGTAAAATCATTACCATTCACAGCGCAAGGTAATAATTTTACTTGATTAGGGTCTAGCTGATTAACCGCACAGGCGACTTGACGAGTGTAACGGCTGACTGTCCAAATTTGCGCGGCTTTTTGTAGGCTAGATTTTATGGAAGTTGGTAACGGTTGCCAAACCTCTTTCCCATGAGTCATGACTGTGTAAGGAATTCCCAAAGGTTGACACAACAGACCAACCAATGGCGCAAGGTTCACATGACCGCAAAAGACGTGCTGTGGTCGCTGGCGCAACAAATGGAAGAGTAATGCCATAGCCATTCTGACTCGTTCCAGTAGGGGAGATTTGGATTTGAAGTAATGAAATTTTAAACTTTCTGACTCAAAAGGATTAAAGCAGCTAGGACTATCCCTGAGTAAAAATACTTCTGCATAGAAAGGTTCGTTCAATGCTAAATAAGCTCGAAAAATATCCTTTACATATGATTGAATTCCGCCTTCTCGTTCAAAAACTTGTATAAACACGAAAACATGATGAACTTTTGTTTTTAAATGTTGACTAAAATCTTTGTCTTTTCCCACTTGAATGATTGGTATTTTCATGTATATTCACTGTTATATAGCAATCCTAAATCATATGCCCTACGGGCTGCTGTAGGCTATGTGAACAACAAGATTCCCGACTTCTTAAAGAAGTCGGGAATCTAAGCATACGCGATTTTCACAAATTAAATAGGATTGCTATATTTAACCGGACTTGATATAAGATGGATGTGTTTTTTATACAAGTAAAATATCTGCTTATTACAACGAATTTCCCTAAAAATCAATCATTTTTCTGCAATTTACGGTAGTTTACAGATAAGCAGCCGTATTTATAGTTACTTATTTATTTAGTCAATACATGAGTTTACAGGCAAAGCCAGGGAGCATTTTCCTCCAACACTCCCCGCTTTCCCAAAACTTTAAACACCCTGCATTTGCCCTTGCTTGTTTTTCTTTACTCTGACTGCTACCCCTGTAAACCATACTTGACGATGAGCAGGCAATTTCTTCCATCTGCACCACGTTCGTAGACAACATGGTCAGCCAAGCGCCGCAGGAGAAACCATCCATAGCCCCCAACTTGGAGAGTACCTGGTTCTGGCTCTGTGATCGCATCGGGATTAAACGGTTTTCCATAATCCCAGATTCTAACCTCCAACCGATCAATCCACAAAGAAACATCAATTTCTATGGTTGTTTCCGGTGGTAAGGCATGATGAGCATGACGCACAGCATTGGTAAAGCCTTCTGCTAATGCTAAATTGAGGCGATAGAGCTGGCTTTCTGACCAACCAAGTTGAGACAAGTGTTGCAGACAAAATTGTTCAAACCATTGTTGCACCTGGTTTAGAAGTTTTAGTTCGCTCTTCACCGTCAGATGGTCTTGCTGCACTATGCTTAGCATTGACCTTGACTTGAATGTAAGTAAGTGAAAGTTTCTACCTTTTGTATATTACAGACTTAAAATTCTGAAATGAAATCTGTATACAAAACTAAAGCACGCCTCCGTATGGCGAATTGGGCTTACTGTCTCATTGGCAGATGCCACGTTAGGTACACCCATTGCTGAATGTCCGGAACCAAATCCGGTCATGGTCTTACTCTCCCTCTCTACTGTTTCCAGCTTTATCCTCGATGGGGAGGAACCCAGGCAGCCGCCCTGCGTATCCCTTGGCAGTTTTGATTTTTATTCCGAGGATTCACAGGTCGTGTGGTTGACAAGTCCCAGTGGCAAATCCCATTCCCCCTTTGTCACGGGCTTTTAGCGAGGGTTCGCGTATTACCGCTAGCAATGACTCTGTTGTTTTCAGCCGTGTGGGTGGATCATTGACCAATACCATTATACAACGATTACTCGTAATATTCCGGAGAGACTGAGAACTTCTCAACCACCCCACTCCCGAATCAACCTGACGGTTGATATGAGTCGGAGGTATTTATCTCGCTCGCCGCCTTACATCCTTACCGCATCGCGGATGGGGAATTACGGCGATACGTTAAAATGCAAGATGCAACCTCGATGATTAAAATTGACGCCTGTTGATTTCTCCAGAAAAGCACATCTGCACTTGCCGAGAAACTCACAGGCGTCAAAGCGCTTTGTGGGGACTAATTTAGAAAAGCCCAAAGGTGAAGGACTTATCTATTGGGAAAGTAGCACCAATTCCCAGCCACAGAGTAATCAAGGTGCCAAGTAAGAACACTGTAGTCGCTACTGGGCGGCGGAAGGGGTTTTGGAACTTATTCACGTTCTCAATAAAGGGAACAAGAATCAGCCCTAGGGGTACGGAACCCATCAATACCACCCCTAAGAGTTTGTTAGGAACTGAACGCAAAATCTGAAATACCGGATAGAGGTACCACTCCGGTAGAATTTCCAGCGGTGTAGCGAAGGGATTCGCTGGTTCCCCGGTTAAGGCGGGGTCTAAGACAGATAGAGCCACGATACAAGCGAAAGACCCCATAATCACAACAGGGAACACGTACAGCAGGTCATTGGGCCAAGCTGGTTCGCCGTAATAGTTGTGACCCATGCCTTTCGCCAGTTTGGCTCTTAAGTTTGGATCGCTCAGATCAGGTTTTTTCAGTGTCGCCATTTTTTAATGTGCTCTCCTGCTTAAGTTGATTTAAAGCTTTTGTTAAAGCCATCAGCTAGCGGGCATTAGCTTTTAGCTTAAGATGCGGGAGTTTGTTTTTTTGTTTCTTATGTTTCTGTTTGATTCTTCATAAGTTTAAAACAAACGACTCGCGGATTGAAACTATCAGCTCATGCCCGATTCGCTCACGACTTGTAATTACAATGGACCAGAAATGCCTTGCTTGCGAATCATCAAGAAGTGCAACAGCATGAAGACGGCAATCAGCCAAGGCAGCACAAAGGTGTGTGCGCTGTAGTAGCGAGTCAGCGTTGCTTGACCGACACTCGAACCGCCGCGCAACAAATCAGCTATCAGCGTACCGACCACGGGAATAGCTTCTGGTACACCGCTGACGATTTTTACAGCCCAGTAGCCAACTTGATCCCAAGGCAGCGAGTAGCCAGTCACGCCAAAGGAAACGGTAATCACCGCTAGGATGACACCAGTGACCCAAGTCAGTTCGCGGGGCTTTTTGAAACCACCCGTTAGGTAAACCCGGAAGGTGTGCAAAATCATCATCAGCACCATCATGCTGGCAGACCACCGGTGAATCGAGCGAATCAGCCAGCCGAAGTTCACTTCATTCATGATGTGCTGCACCGAGGTATACGCTTCGGCGACCGTTGGTCTGTAGTAGAATGTCATGGCAAATCCAGTGGCAAACTGGATGAGAAAGCACGTTAAAGTAATTCCACCCAAACAGTAGAAGATGTTGACGTGGGGGGGGACGTACTTGCTGGTGACATCTTCAGCTAGCGCTTGAATCTCCAAGCGCTCCTCAAACCAGTCGTAAACGTTAGCCATACAATCTCAAGTTCCTAGAAATCGATTCGCGGTTGATAAACTTCCCAATCAGCAGTTTTGGGATTTTAGCAAAAAAGAATTTGCTCGCGCAGCTTTTGAGCAATCAGAGTGTTCATAGTTTAAATAAAACTTTACACTCTGAAAAGAGGGTATTTATTGCGCTCTCCTAGCATCCAAACACACGAGATGTGGACACAAAGTAGATTTTATCTCTTTAGAAGTGGAATGCGCTTTGATCTGTTGACTGAACAACTTGATGAGAGCAATGCACCACTTCTATAAAAAAAGTAACATAGTCGAGAGATAGATTTCATCTAAAAGCTAGCTAGCTGGGCAAATGGCAATTTGGGTTGAACGTGGAAGTGAAAATGGGGTTCATGCACAAAAAGGTTTTTCGGGCGGGACTGTCACTGTTATTGGCATTTTGGGTGTTTTTTGGCAGCTTTTGCCAACCTGCCTTGGCTTTGAGCGACGAACAAAAGCTGGTAGCAGAAGTGTGGAGAATTGTTAATCGGACTTATCTGGATGAAACATTTAATCATCAAAACTGGGCATCGGTGCGGCGACAAGCTCTAGAAAAGCCATTCCAAGACCACGAAGCGGCTTATTCTGCCATTCAAAATATGCTCAAGAGCCTTGACGATCCTTTTACCCGCTTTTTAAATCCAGAACAGTACCGCAGTTTGCAGGTCAATACTTCTGGGGAATTAACGGGAGTGGGGTTGCAAATCGCCCTCAACCCCGAAACTGGTAAATTGGAGGTTGTGGCTCCCATAGCGGGTTCACCAGCAGAAAAAGCTGGAATTCGACCGCGCGATCGCATCTTGAAAATTGAGGGCATCTCTACAGAAAAACTTACCCTAGACGAAGCCGCAACCAAGATGCGCGGACCGATTGGTAGTGCTGTCACCCTGTTCATTCAACGAGAGGGAGAAGAGGAATTAGAAATTAAACTGGTGCGCGATCGCATTGCGCTTAACCCAGTTGTCGCTGAATTACGCTCTTCCCCTGAAAAAACATCTATCGGCTACATTCGCCTCACACAATTTAATGCCAACGCTCCAATGGAATTAGCACACGCTATTTCCAGTCTAGAAAAAAAAGGGGCTTCTGCCTACATTCTCGATTTGCGAAATAATCCAGGCGGATTGTTACAAGCAGGAATTGAAATTGCCCGCTTGTGGTTAGAGTCTGGTACCATTGTCTACACTGTAAATCGCCAAGGAATTCAAGGCAGCTTTGAAGCTTTTGGTTCAGCCATAACTCCTGACCCCTTGGTTGTTTTGGTCAATCAAGGAACCGCCAGCGCTAGCGAGATTCTTGCTGGTGCATTGCAGGATAATGGTCGTGCTGTTTTGGTAGGAGAAACTACCTTTGGTAAGGGCTTGATTCAATCCTTATTTGAATTGTCGGATGGTTCCGGCTTAGCTGTCACCATTGCTAAGTATGAAACTCCTAGCCACCGCGATATCAACAAACAAGGTATAAAGCCAGATAAAGTCATTCCCTCTGAACCAATTACCCGTGAACAAATTGGTACCGAAGCAGATGTTCAATATCAAGCAGCTTTGGAACTTTTGGCGAAAAACTCTGTAGTGGCGAAAGTACCGTGAAAAAAGAAGGAAGAACCAAGAAGGAAGAACCAAGCATAAAATTTTTCTTTATTCAGTTTTGTTTCTTCACTCTTTAGAAAAGTGCTTGTGCTTGTCCTAACGCCGTTAAATCGAGAGAGGCGAGGCGTTCATAAGCATTATCTATAACTCGCTTGCCCCGGAGAAAGCCTGTATTTCCACCGGGGCAAATATACTGGAGTGTTTTTGGTGTGAAGCGTTCTAGTAATAACTTGACACTGTTGATTTGTCGGAACCAGTGAAAGGTTTTGGTTGTTCGTAGGGGTACAGGTTCACCTTGTTGGTTGGGGAGAAGATGACGCCCAGAAAACAGTACACCTCCTTGGTCATGGTAGTAAAGGCAAGACGAACCAGGAGAATGACCAGGTGTCCAAATCAATTGTGCTGTTGAATTTAAGGTAAAATCTATACCAAAGGTCGTTAGGGCTAGTCCGGGTAATAAGTAAGCTTCTTGCTCTTGAATCAGAACCTCACAACTCAAGGCTTGCTGAATTTCTGCTGTTTTGCCAATAGCGCCGCGATGAGTGAGAAATAGGTAACGCACGCCTCCATGCGATCGCAAAAAATCTTGATTAATTTGATCCCAAGCAGGACAATCTATCAGGATATTGCCTTTGTTTCCTACAATAAAATAAGCAGTCCCCCCTAATGTGTCCCTATTTGGTGGAAATGCAAAAATTGGATTTCCCCCCCAGTCTGATTGGAGGTTTCCTTCGCTCGGGACTTCGTCACAGAAAACTGCCCGTGGTAGCTTGGCTGTATAACTAGACTCTTGAGGCAAGGGACACATGAGAAAAACCGCGTTCTTATGAGGAGTTGTAAAAATCGGGCCACAGTCTTGGACTTTTCCAGTGGAAACTTGAAAGACCAGTACCGTTGACCGTTGTAATAAAAATTAACTTTTGGGGGCATATGCTTGTAGAAAGTGCTACAAAGCTCTGGACTACAAGCAAGATTTAACATATCAAAACAACTCAAGATAACATGAATTTCTGGTTTCTTCTTCTACTGGGACTCCTAACTTACTTAATGGTGCAGCGCAGTGTTGCTCAAATCACCAGAACACCTGTGTGGCTGCTGTGGTTGGTACTCATGATACCAGCACTGCTATGGACGACTTGGACGATGATATACGGGGCAAAACAACCTCCGCCAAGAGCGTTGATGATTTGGCCATTAATTATTTGTCCTTTGTTATACTGGGTGTTGTTTCAGTGGGGTCGCCGATCACTCAAGCACACTGATACTGAACCACAAAAAGCACTCGAATCACAACTGAATATACATAACCTGGATATACAGAATACCGCAGAACCAGTACCAGTGCGTCCCATAGAGCCTCAAGAAGAAACCCAGCTACGAAATTGTTTTCCCTGGTCTGTATACTACCTTCAAAACATTGAGTATCGACCCCAGGCAGTAATCTGTCGAGGTCAGTTGAGAACTACAGCAACTAACGCTTACGAGCGGATTAAGGCAAATATTGAAGCCCAATTTGGCGATCGCTTTTTAATTATCTTTCAAGAAGGTTTCAATGATAAACCTTTCTTTGTGCTTGTTCCTAATACCCAAGCGGCAAAAACTAATACTCCCGATCAGAAGATAACGCGACCAGGATTAGCGCTCATACTGCTAGCAGTGACATTGGTAACAAGTACCTTTGTGGGTGTGAAAGTTGCTGGTTTAAATCCTACGATACTGGCATCCAACCCTGCGGAACTTCTGAAGGGATTACCTTATGCTTTGGCGCTGTTAACGATTTTGGGCATCCACGAAATTGGTCACTATTTAACGGCGCGGTACTACAAAATTCGCTCGACGCTGCCTTACTTTATCCCGATGCCTTTCTTTTTGGGAACCTTCGGTGCATTTATTCAAATGCGTAGCCCAATTCCCAACCGCAAAGCTTTATTTGACGTAAGTATTGCCGGACCAATAGCTGGCTTTATAGTGACCTTACCACTTCTGTTATGGGGTTTGGCTCATTCTGAGGTTATTCCCCAAACTGAAAAAACAGGAATTTTAAACCCAGATGCACTCAATCCCAAATATTCAATCCTGCTAGCGCTGCTTTCAAAGCTAGCTTTAGGAAGTCAACTAACCGCAGCATCAGCTATTGATATGCATCCAGTGGCAGTTGCTGGGTTTCTAGGGCTGATTGTAACGGCACTGAATTTAATGCCCGTAGGACAACTGGATGGAGGTCACATCATCCATGCGATATTTGGGCAAAGAACAGCAGTTGTTATTGGTCAAATTTCTCGCTTGTTGCTGCTCCTACTTTCTTTGATACAACCAGAATTTTTCCCCTGGGCGATTATCTTATTATTCCTACCATTGGTTGATGAACCTGCTTTGAATGATGTCACCGAACTTGACAATAAACGTGACATGGTGGGGTTGTTAGCAGTAGCTTTGTTAGTCATGATTGTCCTGCCACTACCGCAAACACTTGCTGGCTTGTTACAGATTTAGCTTCAAAAAATGCAAGTTCTACTTGAAAAAATTTTCAGGTAAGATCAACAAAGAAGTATTTTAACAGTTACCAGTTATCAGTTATCAGTTATCAGTTTCATCCGCAGGGTTTAAGTCCCCCACCAATTGGATCGAAAGCGTTGGTGGCGGGTTTAAATCCCCCACCAGCCCGCCTGGTTACTGTTCACTGTTCACTGTTCACTGTTTTAAGGTCTTGCTGTCTTTCTGTGAGTGATATTTTAACTACAAAGAAATACTGTTAAAAATATAACCGAATACAGCTCAGTTAGCGACCAAAAGATAAAACTGCGTAGCTTGGGGAAGCACCACCACCGAGGGGTTCCCCGGCTTGAGGCGAGTGCCCTACCTACGCAAATAATTTCAAAAATCAAAGCGAATTACTATAACCTATGGTCTATAGTGACTTTACCTTAAGAAAAGTCAAACAAACCTTCGGCATAACTACCGTTGAAGGTGAAAGATTTCTGCCAGAAATCAAACCAATTGCTGCTAGTACTACTCTTACCAATTTTTTAGAAGAAAGTTTACCATTAGCCATAGCAACAGGAAGTCAAAAAGCACGTTCTGAGTTAATCATTAGTCCGGTTTTACTAGAAGTACGCAAGATTTTACAAAGAAAAATTAGTCTATACTCTGGTGCAGATTTTACTGTAGATCCCGCTTTAGGATTGAGTGGAGTCTATGGTTTTCTTCTCAGTCGTTCAGCAGAACAGTTAGAAATTGAAGCACCAGCCGTTGTTATTATTGAGGCAAAAAAGGCAGATTTGAATCCAGGTATTGGACAGTGTATTGCTGAAATGATTGCGGCTCAAAAATTTAATGAAATGAATAATCAACCTATTTCTACAATTTATGGTAGTGTCGGTAATGGTACTGCTTGGCGATTTCTCCAATTAATAGAGCAAACTGTCACAATTGAGTTAACAGATTATCCCCTGACTCCTGTTGATTTAATACTAGGAATTTTGGTGTGGATGGTATCTTTAGCTTAATTGAACCACAGATTTTTGTAGGGGCACGGGCATTGCCTGTACCCCTAGCCGGTGCTTTCTTGACTTGAAAAGCGCTGTCACATTATCTTGCAGTCTTCAAGCTATCAATTTGTTTTGTAAACAAATCACTGAAAATGCTCATGACAGTGCGATCGCGTACTTTAATATTGACAGTGACTGACATTCCCGATTGCAGAGGTAATTGCTGATTATTCACAAGCAAAGATTGTTTATCCAAGCGAATTTTGGCAGGAAAACTGTCGTAAGGACGAATTTGTTCAGGTGGTAGAGCATCAGAACCAACCCAAACTAATTCACCTTTAAGCTCACCAAACTCAGTAAAGGGATAAGAGTCAATTCTCACATTGACTTTCATTCCCTTTTTTACAAAACCAATGTCTTTATTAGTGATAAAAACTTTAGCTGTGAGAGCTTCATCCGGTACAATTTTGACAACTGGTTGACTAGAATTAGCAACAAATCCTGGAGCCTTAGCTTGCAAATCGAAAACAATGCCATCGGCGGGAGAACGCAATTCTTGATATTGTAAAGTTACCTGAGCTTGGCTGATCTGACTGTCAATTTCAGCAATCCGCTTTTCATCTTCTATGATTGCCTTATTCAACTCGCTATCGAGGTTAGCAATTTGTTTTTCATTGTCAGCAATTTTGGTGGAGATTTCTTTTTTTGCACCAGCCATCGTATTTCGGATCTTTTCTTTTGATTGGGCGATCGCAAATTTTAAACGCGCTTGCTCCTGAACTAACTGTTCTACCTCAGCTTGCTGCTGGCTAACTTCCTGTTTTTGCTTGAGGTATTGCAGACGAGAAATTCCTCCTTGTTTGGCAAGCGTCTCTATGTTGTTGAGAATTGTCTGACTCACTGCCTTAGTTTCTTGAGCAGAGGATAGCTGAATTTGAGTCTGACTCAGTTGTCTTTGTAATTTTTCTGTTTCCAATTCAGCATCTGCAAGTCTAGAATTTAATTCCGCTTTGCTAAATTCTAGACGTGCTTCTTCTTCTGGCGCTAACTGCGTATTTTGAACTCCACTCAACTGAGTGCGATACAACTGATTTTCTGCTACCAGCGCCATTCGGTTTTTTGTCAGAGAAGCTAGCCCTGGTGGTAAATTAATTTGTGAGATGGATAGCTGTGGGTTTGATAAAGCATTTTTCGCAACAAGTTGAGAGCGGTAGAATTGAATTTCCTGCTTCAATGTATTGCGAACTTTCTGTAGAGAAAGAAGTTGAGATTTCGCTGCTGTTGGATCTAGTCTCAACAGTAAATCGCCACGCCGTACTTTTTGTCCGTCCTTGACATAAACAGCTTTAACAACCCCGTTTACAGGTGTCTGTAATTCTTTGACGGTATCTTGCGGTTCTAGCTTTCCTTGAGCTGGAATCGCTTCTTCAATTTTGGCTACATTCGCCCAAATCAAAACCAAAGTTGTCATTCCTATCAGTCCCCAAAGAATAGTTCGTGACCAAAAAGGCGACTGTCTTAAAACAACAGATGGTGTAGATTCGCTATTCTCACTAGAAGATTTTACGGGTACTTTGATTTCACTCTCTAATACTTTTTGAGAGAGTAAAGGCTTTTGCTCAAATTTGGTTCCGTTTAGTTCACTCATAGCCATAGTCACCAGTTAAGAGTCAAGAGTTGTAAAGGCGCTTTCATGAGAGCGCATCTGTACATTAGAAACGCTTTTCTTCAAGGCGTCTGTACATTAGTCAAGAATTAAGAGCCAAAAATTATTCTTCTTCCCTGCTCCCCTGTTTTCCTGCTACCCTGGTTTCCTGCTCCCCTGTTTTCCTGCTTGGCGTCTTTAGAGTTGTGATTCCTGTTGTTGATAAAGGCAGTAGTAACGTCCTTGTTGCGCCATTAGTTCATCATGGGTTCCCTGTTCTACAACTAACCCTTGATCTAATAAGAGAATGATATCAGCATTCTTCACTGTACTTAAACGATGCGTAATAAAAAATACTGTTCTACCCCGAAAGGCACGTGCCAAATTCTGGCAAGCTTGGCGTTCAGATTGGTAATCTAAAGCACTGGTTGCTTCATCGAGAATCAGCAAGCGGGGGTTTTGCAAAACTGTACGAGCGATCGCTATACGTTGGCGCTGTCCTCCAGATAAAGCTGAACCTCTCTCCCCGACTCTGGTGTTATAACCATTGGGCAGAGACATAATAAAGTCATGAGCTACAGCAACTTTGGCTGCTGCGATAATTTCTTCAGTTGTCGCATCGGGATTTGTCAGCGCAATATTTTCCTGTATAGTACCGTCAAACAAAAGTGAGTCTTGAAGCACCATACCAATCTGACGGCGCAGCGAATAGAGTTCTATTTTGGCGATGTCGTAGCCATCGACGAGAATTCTGCCAGACTCCAAGTCATATAGTCGCGGTAAAAGCTTCGTCAACGTGCTTTTACCAGAACCACTTTGTCCCACAATGCCGACAAATTTTCCTGCTGGAAAATCAACGTTAATATTATTCAACTGAAGTGGACCATTGGGTGCGAAGCGAAACGAGACGTTTTCATACTTAACAGCGCCTTTAATCGGGGGTATTGGAATATTTTTGCGGTCTTCTTCGTCAGTTTCCGACGGAGTATCCAAGATGTCAGCGAGGCGTTCCAGAGAGAGAGCCGTTTCTTGAAAGTTTTGCCACAATTGGGTTAATCGTAGTAAAGGAGCCGTGACGTAGCCAGCGATAATGCGGAAGGCAATGAGTTGTCCTAAGGTGAGTTGTCCTTTGAGTACTAGGTAGGCTCCCACCCATAACACAAACAAGGAAGAAACTTGGTTAAGAAAATTGCTAGTGACACTAGCAGCAGTGGAAGTGACAACAGTTTGAAAACCAGCAGTCACATAGTTACTGTAGTATTGTTGCCACTGCCAGCGCGATCGCAACTCAATATTTTGCGCTTTCACTGTTTGAATTCCTGACAGCGCTTCTACTAAATAAGATTGTGTTTGGGAATAACGCTCAGCTTTGGTACGCAGCTGTCGGCGCACAATCGAGGAAAAAAACATCGTCATCACAGCAAACACGGGTACAGTCGCCAAAGCAACAAGAGTCAGCAGCCAACTGTAGAACACCATCACCAGGATGTAGATTGCACCAAAAACTGCGTCCAACACCACTGTTAAAGCAGTTCCTGTCATAAAAGAGCGAATGTTTTCCAGCTCATTAGCGCGAGTCGCTAATTCCCCTACAGGACGTCGTTCAAAATAGCGCAAGGGTAAACGGAACAGACGGTCAATAATTTCTGAGCCTAAAGTCAGGTCAATTCGGTTAGTCGTATCGACAAATAAATAAGTGCGGACACTAGTTAAAAGTCCTTCAAAAACAGCCATGATTAATAGCAAAATACCCAACACATTCAGGGTTCCAAAGCCGTTTTGAATAATTACTTTGTCGATAATTATCTGGACGACTAAGGGATTAGCCAGACCAAAGACTTGGACAAAAAAGGAAGCAATCAGGACTTCGACTAGAACTTTGCGGTATTGCAGCAGCGAAGGCAGAAACCAACGTAAGCTAAACCGCTGTTTAGGGGTATGTTTGGCAACCTTGAGCAGCAATACCTGACCTTCTTCGCCCCAATTCTCAACAAAATAGTCAGGCTCTTGCTGGATAATGCCAACTTCTGGTACACCTAGCACCAGCTTCTTTTCGCTAATTTCATAAATAATTGCGAAAGTATCTTGCCAGCGAATCATCGCAGGAGCTTGCAGTTTTGTGATTGCTCTGGCTGACACAGTTATAAATTGAGTATTTAACCCGATGAGTTCAGCAACCGCACCGCAAAGCTGTAGTGAAAGGGTTTGAGTACGCTCAACCTGGTTGGTCAGGACTTGATGAATCACATCCCGGCGAAAGGGCATATTTAAATGCTGGCTCAGCATTTGGAAGCAAGCTAAAGTCGCCTTTACAGGACCTCTGCCATGAACATGAGGATATTTTGGCTGTGATTGACTACTGGACGGTTTTTCCGGCTGGCGAGGATGGTCAGGTGCATAAGGTATTTGTTCTAGCAAGGGGTTTATCCTTGAGGAATCCCCGGTTGCAGACGCAGACGCAGAAAGGGTTGCCCGAGGCAAACCTACCAAGCGAACATAACCAAAACTCTCTACTTCTAGATAGGTTACGACATTTTCTAGTTCTAAGCGACTTCCCACAGGAAAATCTTTTAGCATCCCGCCACTGACAAACCATACCAGTTCAGGGTCTAGCTGCTCCAAAGGTATCATTTCCTCTAGGAACGTGCAGACAACTGCTTCGTCTAAAACTTTCAAAGTCAATTCTTTGATATCCGTTACACCATATGAAACCAGCACAGCTTCACTATCGGCTCGCGGTCCTAATTCAGCACTCAGTAGCTCAAAAACTTCAACAGCACTACAACGATTCTCAAAGCAAATACCAACGCCAGGAGAATTTCTGAGCAACGCTAAAAACTCTGTGGCGTTTAGAGTCAGACAAACAGTTTCTGTAGAGGCTATGACTGTTTCGCATGGAATCCCCCTTAGCAAACTAGTCCAACCCAAGATTTCTCCGTTTTTAACTAATTGGAGTGTTTCGGGCATCTGAGTATTAGGGTCATAACTCAGCAAGCGAGCCTGTCCTTCATAAATGATTGATATTTGAGTAGGCATTTGGTCCCGCACCAAAATGTTTTGACCCATGCGGTAACGCAACATCTCAAACTTTGGAATTAATTTTGCCAGTTCTAATGTTGGCAGTTGATTGAAGGGGAATAATTCAGAGATGAACTCTTGTATAGAAGCGGTATAAGTCATGCAATTTTGGATTAGCTATTTGTCCTTAGTCATGAGTCATCAGCCAAAAGTCTCAGACTTTTGACTTTCATGCCACTACTTTTAATCCCTTTCGCCCTATGCCTGCGGCACGCCAAAGGCGAACGGGTATCTCCTCCACCAGACCCTACGCGTGCCTCGCAAAGCGAGGAGTTTACGCTACACACGTTCAGTGTGCCCGTCCCTGATTCGCGAGAAGCTGCGCTAACGCCGCTCTTGCGTGCCTACGGTCAGGGGCTTACGCCAGTTCCCGCTTGTTGGCAAACCGTACCAAGAGCCCTGCTTGGAAGGCGCTGGCTCCTTGATAGGAACTTGAAGTTCCCCATCTCTGCACCTGGATTAAGAAGGGGGTATGGGCTGATAAGGTCACAACAGAAGTTAATTGTTTATCCCTGCTTTTTGAGCTACATTTCCAACAGTTTTTCTCTTGAGTCGCTAGCACATTGGTTGATCCAATTGTGCAAAGATAAATTTCTTCAGGCACTGCAATACAACCCACTCTCCCATCTCAGTGGAACATCAAAGTTAATTTGGTTAGTTATGGCAGATATTTGCACCAATATTCAATAGAGTGCTTTCGGTAGTTTTCTCTGTTGTTGTGTTACTTACTCCCCTAGCCCGTCTATGGGAGATTCAAACAACCCTGGTTATTTTTTGGTAAGCACTCCTGCTTGCACTTTATTTTACTTTGTCGGGAATGAAAAATCAGCACAATATTAATTTAAGTGTGATTTTAAGGAAATTGTACCCTAAAAGCACATCTTATTTTGCAAAACTTTACACAAGCTGGGGTGCTTTTACTGTAATATTGATATATTTTTTACTCAAAAAGTATAGTGAAAGGTTTTAAGAAAAACTTTACCAATCAAATAGCCCCCGCTAACGGGGGCTATTTGATTTAAAATTTTAACTATCTTGACATTCCCACAGCTAAAAAACGATGGGATTCTTGGGCTGAGAGAGCGCTTTTAGCTTGCGCCTAGTTGCGTCTTACTTTCTCATGTCACACCGTTGCAGATGCTTCCTCAAGCGTTAATTTCCGTGTGCCCCACGGTATTTAATCAATAGTACCACAGCCGCTCTACAACAGTTGGACAAATCTACACAAAGTTGAACAATGTTAGCAAGAATCCCCCAGCTTTTTGTTAACTTACGCGATCGCGATAGTTTCATAGCTGTGGGGAGTGTCAATAACCAAAACTAACTTAATGCTGAGTTAGTTGCCTCAGAAGCTTTTGCTGTAGGCTGACTTCCACCCATACGAATCTCAGAAGTGAACGAAGCCATACTAAAGCCACCAAAACGTTTCAGCACACTCACGCGCATGCGTAAATTGGGACTGGCAAACCACAAGCGTTCCTCAGACCACATAGTTTCATACTCTGTTGTTAGAGTCAACGCCTCATCACTGCCCATTTTGTAGCGTCCGGCGACTGGGGCTTTCTCGGCATAGCCCATTTCCCGCAGCAACTTGCCTTCATTGGGATTATCTTCGTCTGGAACGGCAACCAACACTGTAGAACCTGTGTGCTTTTCTTCATCCCATTCCATCGTGCCATTCCAAGTGACTCTAGCACCACAGGAAGCGCCTTTCGGGTCAATATCGTACTGTTGACATAGTTTGACCACTTCTGGATGTGAAGCCGGCAGCGTCTCTATCATAATGTCTGATTTGCCGTCTTCTGATTGCTTAAAAGCCAGATGGTGACTGGTACGATGGGAAAACCATTTACCAACGCTCAGTTGAAAAAACTCTTCTATATTCATCAATGAAATTACCTTGCTTCAAAATCCTTTTCTCTTACTTATTCCAAGGTAGCAGGAGCGAGGTCCCAGGGATGAGGAATTAGGGAGTGATTTTGATCGTACTCCCCGCACTTTTTTCTGTACACACCTTTAAGCTTGATTTCCTGCTTCTTCCAACCGTTTAAGGGAAATCCTCGCCGCCTCAGCAACGTGTTTATGGTTATCTTTTTCCAGGTATTTTAAAGCTGAAACACTCTTGGGACTGGGCAGATGACCTAAGGCTTCTGCAAGACGCTGACGCACTAACCAATCATCTGATTGGGCAAAGCGCAAAATTTTATCTACTGACTCGATGTCTTTGATTTCTCCTAGTGCGGCGATCGCTGCTTGGTGTAAGACAACTTCCTCGCTATCCAATGCCTGAATGAGGATTTCACGGGCACGGAGGTCTTTAAGATTACCAAGAGCAACGGCTGCACTAAAGCGTACTAGCCAGTCTGTATCTTCATAAAATATCCGCATCAGCGGTTCAACAGCTCGAGCATCTTCTAAGTATCCTAAAGCACCTGCAGCGTCGGCACGGATACCATAATCTGGGTCGGTTTCCAGAATTCGCACCAAAATTGGGTAAGATTCTTCTGTTTGCTTGATTCCCAAGGCAAAAATTGCCATTGATCTGATTTGCAGTGATTCGTCATCCAACACCTTTTTAATTAAAGGCACTGCATCCTCTGCCGGAACATTCCTTAAGGAAGCTAGGGCTACCATGCGATCGCCCGAATTTGAACTTTCTAACCGAGTGGAAATTTCTTGTAAGCTTGGGGCTGCCATTTAGTCTAAAGCCTTTTTTCCATTCATCTTTATATTAAGTATCATTACAAATTCTCAGGCATATTAGCTAGATAGAGTGGTGCGCATATCCGTACCAAATTTATCCTAAGATACAACCATAAAACCTGGCGTTAAGCTTATACCAGCAATGGCAAGCAAGTTTTGCAAGTTTCAGCTCCGTTCGATAGATAAAAGTTAACTTCTGAGTGTTTGTCTAGACAACTGCCAGATAGCCTCCTAGTTCTGGGGTTTCGGATATTTTGTTAAAATTTTTGCCAGTACGGAAACAAATCTTAATAAAAAAAGTCATATATATATATCGTGTCAAGTTAACACCCATGAAAGCCCAACAATCTCAACAGTTATTTGGTAAAACAGTTGGTATTGCGATCGCTACAGCTAGTCTTCTGATCAGCGTTCCAACGTTCGCTGGTTCTCACCCAGCTTCATCGAGCAAGCCCGCTACATCGGTTTCTCAAGCAACTGCTACAGATACAATTGTCGATGTTGCCAGCGCCAATCCTTCTTTCAAAACCCTGGTAGCAGCTTTGAAGGCAGCAGATCTTGTAGACACTCTGTCTGGCGCGGGTCCATTTACTGTATTTGCACCCACAGATGCTGCATTCGCAGCTCTACCAAAGGGAACCTTGCAAAAACTGCTCAAGCCAGAAAACAAGGCAACCTTGCAAAAGATTTTGACCTACCATGTTGTGCCTGGCGCAGTTGATTCCAAAACTATCAAGTCTGGTCAAGTCAAAACAGTTGAAGGTACCGCAGTTAACGTTAAGGTTAATAACGGTAGTGTAATGGTGGATAAGGCAAAAGTCACCAAAGCAGATATCAAAGCTACTAATGGCGTGATTCATGTGATTAATAAAGTGCTTCTTCCTGCTGATGTGAAACTGTAGTATCTCCTTACAGCAATTTTCAAATCAATATAGCGGTTCGCGAGTTGAGTGCAATACATCAAGAAATAAGAACCACAGATGGACGAGCCAGCGCCTTGCGGTGAACCAGCGCCCTTTGCAGGGTTTCCCGACAGCAGGCGACTGGTGTTCGCGTAGCGTGCCGTTCGGCGATAGCCGTGGCGCAAGCCATAGGCATACCCGGAGGGGGGTTCCCCCGTTGTGGCGACTGGCGTACAGATGGACACAGATAAATCTGTACTTCATCCAAACGAGAAGCGCTATAAATTACACATAAACCTCTCTCCAAATCTCTAACGAGAGAGGCTTTTAACTTGCTTCCCAACCCTTGCAAGAGTTGGGGCTAAGGGGTTAAATCTGGTGTTTGTAATTCATCTAACTGAAAACTCGTGTAACGACATTGAGGGCAATACATTTACTTCTGACGTTCCTTCAGTTTCAGTAAAATTTGTGCATGCATCTCGCGGGTAAGTGGGTAAAAATACGTTAAAACTAAGCCAGAAATCAAAGCGATCGCTGGTATGGGACCAATAGAAAAGCGAATGACTTCTAACACCGAATCTGGTTGGATTGGTATTGGGATTTCGTTTGTGGGTTTAATATAACCAGCTGTACCCAACCTTTGTAAAACAACGTTAACTGCAATCCCCAAGCAGATTTTTTGCACAAACACTATAAAACTATAAAAAATGCCTTCTCGTCGCTGTCCTGTATTTAATTCATCCAGTTCAATCACATCAGGTAACATAGACCAGGGAACTAGATAAGCCGTAGATACTCCAAAACCTGCTAAAACTGCTAAAACGTACATCAACACAACTTGACCTGGCTGTACGAAAAACAGTCCACTCTGGGCGATCATCCACACACTCATTCCCATGAAGTACACGGCTTGTTTGCCGTAGCGCCGACTGATGGCACTCCAAACAAATAGCATAGACATAGCAGTTCCTTGCACCGCCAAAAGCACTAAGCTAATGTGCCATTGCGGAAGACGCATCCAACTGGTGACAAAGTAGGGAATAATACCAGCAGTTAGCTGCACAGCTAACCAAGAACACAGATAAATCCCCACGACAAATAAGAAAGGGCGATTGGTAAAAGCAATTTTGAGTTGCTGCAATAAGGGAATAGAAACAGTTTGCTCGGTTTGGGGGTGTAACTTTGCTACAGCTTGGGCGCGTTTTTTCGTTCCCCAAACACACCAATACACGGGCAAAACAGAGATAATGGCACAAATGGCTCCTAGTAATAAAAACTGTTGGCTGCGGTTACTAGGAATCACGAAGGAGATGACTAAACCTATAACCAGCGCAAGAATGCTACCGCCAATAGAAAAGGTAAAGCGAAAACCGTTGAGACTGGTGCGTTCGTCGTAGTCTTGGGTGAGTTCTGCTGTCAGAGCAGTGTATGGTAAATTGACAATTGTATAAAAAGTATTAAACAAAATCGAAATTGCAGTGTAATACCAAAACAAGCCCCACTGATTGGCATTTTCGTTATTACTGAAGTGGGGCACAATCCACTGCAAAAAAAAGAACACTCCAAAGGGAATTGCTCCCCAGATCATCCAGGGATAGCGCCTTCCCTGCTGAGTTTGGGTGCGATCGCTCAACACCCCCACCATCGGATCGTTCACCGCATCCCAAACTTTTCCGACGAGTTGGGTTTGTCCTGCTAATTGCGGATTTAAACCAGCTACATCTGTAAGGAAGGGCGACAAATAAGAAATACCAATCATAGCAGTGATCGCCGTACCCAAATCCCCAGCACCGAAAGCAAGTTTGGTACTCAAATCCAGTTTTTCACTTTCAGGGGTCTGTTGGGAAGAGCCATCAGAAGCAGAATTGCTCATAATATCTTGCGCTCATATTAAAATCAAAGGAATTTGTCATACATTTTTAGCAATAAATTAAGTTCCCTATGCCAGACCTTTACGTTTCTTGGTCAGATTATCACCAAAAAATTGAACAACTGGCTGCTCAAATTTATGAATCCGGCTGGAAATTCAACCAGATTGTTTGTCTTGCTAGAGGGGGGCTGCGAGTGGGAGATATCCTCTCACGTATTTATAAGCAGCCTTTGGCGATTTTGGCAACATCATCATACAGTGGCTCTGGCAAGCAAGAACGAGGCAGTTTAACATTTTCTCGTCACCTGACAATGACCACTGAAAATTTAGGTTCGCACATTCTTTTAGTGGATGACTTAGTAGACTCTGGGGTTACACTCAAGGAAACTATCCCTTGGCTAAAACAATACAGTGATTCTCCTGTTGAGGAAATTCGTACTGCTGTTATCTGGTACAAAGCTTGTTCGGTTATAGCACCTGATTACTACGTTGATTATTTGCTTGACAATCCCTGGATACATCAGCCTTTTGAACCTTACGAATTAATGAGTCCTGAGGGTCTTGTGGCAAAGGTGAGTCAGTTGTGTTAATGGGAAGTGGGAAGATGGGGAGGTGAGGAGGTGTTACTAGATAGCCAAAACTCTGACTAAATCGAATATTCTTTAGGTGCCACTAGGCGCTAAGTAAATAGCAATGGGAAAATAAGGCAAATGGTTCCAGTCAAAACTCAACTGACGCTACAAGAATTCCTTGCACTGCCACAAGACGATATTAGCTATGAATTAGTCGATGGAGAAGCTCAACCAAAGATGTCTCCTAAAAGATTCCATTCTAGACTCACAGGCGCACTTTATATCCTGTTGACTCAGTGGTGCCAAAATCGCGGTGAAGTAGGCATTGAGTGGGCGGTGACTCTTAAGCGCAATGGTCGAGACTGGGTACCCGTACCAGATCTACTCTATATTTCCTATTCTCGCCTGCCAAGCGATCGCCTCTTTGATGAAGCTTGCCCAATTCCTCCAGAATTAGCCATCGAAATAATTTCTCCAGAGCAAACTTTTGGAGAAATGAGCGAAAAAGCTACAGATTACCTGAATGCAGGTGTAATGAGGGTCTGGGTAATTGATAGTAAAGCTAAAACTATCACTATTTTTTATCCTGATGCTCCACCGCAGACAAAAAGAGGAGAGGCGAGTCTAGCCGATCCGCTTTTTGAAGGGCTTCAACTCACACCTGCGTCAATTTTTCAACAAGCAGGAATTCCCTAAAATCAAAATAGCCACAACCAAATCGGCAGAGTCACCAGCAATACCATCGATCCCACAGCCAATGTAGTGACTGCAAGGTCGCGATCAAGATTGAAGGCTTCCGCAAGAACCAGTGTGGCAAAAGCTGGAGGCATCGCCATTTGCAGTACAATCGCTCGTGCTGTTGTCCCAGTTAAACCAAAAAGTGGTATAATGCTACCCATAATCAGGGGGACGAGTAGCATTTTGATGCCTATGCTAACGCTTGCCCTTGGTAAGCTCTGCCACGAAGTGAGTTTGCTCAGTCGCATCCCAATTAACACCAAAGATAAGGCTACCCCACTCCAAGCAATTTGCTCTAGCCCAAATTCAACTGGTGCAGGGATTTTTACCTGTCGAAATAGCAAGCCAAACCCAAAGCTCCATAGGGCAGGATTGATGATAATTGCTTTAAAAACTTGTAAATGACTATGAATACCACCCCCATAACGAGCCGCTAGAGCAACACCTAGTCCATAAGCCCCCAGTGTTGTTCCGAGTAAATCATAAAACAGCGCCCAGGCAAAGTATTGTGTACCAACTATTGACAGGGTAACGGGATAGCCAATATAACCTGTGTTGCCCACCATTGCCGCTAAGATAAAACTGCCCTGAGTCGATTTGTGAGGTACAGTGTTTGTCAGATGAGCCTGCGCTTTTATTCCTACCCAAGCGAAAACTGCGCCTAGTAAAATGGCTAAGTGGGCGATCGCTGCTGCAATCCAAATTTGTCCTGATAAGTCAGCTTTGCGTAAAAAAGCCACAATACTTATCGGTACTCCTACCCAGAATAAAAACTGCCCTAAACGGGTAGGAACTATAGCAGGTAGTTTGCGTCCCAAAGTGTATCCTACTAGGACGGGGAACACTAACTTGACGTAGAGTTCTAGGAGGTTTGTCAAAATGAAACCTAGGTATGTAGATGCAAAATTTTACCTATTGCGTTTCTTTTTCTCCAGTTTACAATCTGTTATGGATATTGAACAAACGCAGGAGCTGACCTTTGGATAATGCTGGGTTTTCTGAAAAACCGCAAGACACACCATCTACTTCTGGTGAAGATATTCCGGAAGCTTTACGCGATAGTCCTGATGCAGCACCCAAACTAAGCATTCGCCCGTTGATTTTGATCATTGGGGGAGTGGTGGGAGTTGCCTTGATAGCCGTCGTGAGTGGTTTTTTGTTTTTCGTAGTCACACCCAAAAAAACAAAAGATTCTCAGCCTTCCCCTGTTAGTTCAACTCCTGCAACTCCATCAAAAGCGGGTAATTCAGCCACCTCGAAGGAGAATATAGTTTTGGGGCATTTTTCCTACACAGAAGCCCCTGAGTCGGAACTGCAGCCAATTTCTAATGATAGGCGCATCAAAATGCGAAAAGCAGCAGCGCAGAAGTATTTAGAAATGGTAGCAGCAGCACGGAGTGCAGGAGTCATTTTGGTGCCTATTTCCGGTTTTCGCTCTATAAAAGACCAAGAGCAGTTATTTTTTGCCGTTGGTGCCCAGCGGAATCAGACACCAGCACAACGGGCTGCCGTCAGTGCTCCCCCCGGTCACAGTGAACATCATACAGGTTATGCTGTGGATATTGGGGATGGAGCAGCACGAGCAACCGATGTGAATCCAAACTTTGAAAAAACTAAGGCTTATCAATGGCTAGAGGCAAATGCAGCACGTTTCAGCTTTGAGATGTCTTTTCCTAAAAACAATGTTCAAGGTGTGAGTTATGAGCCTTGGCACTGGCGTTTTGTAGGCGATCGCGATAGCTTAGAAACTTTTTACAAAGCTAAAAATTTGAAACCCGCCCAAATCCAATCAACTTCTCAGTAGTTTCTTGCAAAAATAATTTTTATGTGTATAAAACCGCAGATGCACACAGATAATTTATCTGTATTTATCTGCGGTTTCAAATAGCCCTAAATCTGATTTTTCCAAGAAATCTATTCGTAGTTCATGTTATTAGTTTCGCCGCCTGCTTGTTGGACTCTGAGTTTTTGATTCTGAACCTTCAGTACTCGGTTTTTGATACTTGCCTGGATATTTCTTTTGGAAATATTCCTCCATCACTTGTAACACCATTGGGGCAGAAACACTACCGCCACCACCGCCAGAATGTTCAGCAAATCCTACAACCACAATTTCTGGCTTGTCCGCTGGAGCATATGCCCCAAACCATGCGTGGTTTGCTTTCACACGACCCTTCCACGCCTCAGCCGTACCACTTTTACCAGATGCTGGAGGAATCGTTGGCACATTTAGCGCTTTGCCGGTACCTTCAGACACTACCTTCCGCAGTCCGTCACGAAGAACTTTAATTGTGCTTGGCTTCATATTTAAAGATTCGCGCCAGCTTTTTGCTTGTTCATGGTCTTTGAGCAAGTGTGGTTGCACTCTGTAGCCACCATTTGCAGGTACAGAGAACATAACAGCAACTTGGAGTGGTGTCGTTTGCAAAGCGCCTTGACCAATGGACATATTAATGGAGTCGCCTACAGTCCAAGGCATTTTCCAGACTCTCTGCTTCCATGCTTCATCTGGAACATTACCTTTCGTTTCTTCATTTGCAAACTCAATGCCGGTTTTGTTGCCAAATCCATACTTGCGAGTCCATTCTATCAAGGTGGGACCACCGACTCTCCTGCCAACTTGGTAGAAGAAGGTATCGCTACTCCAAGCCAACGCTCCTGCAAATCCCAACGGACCAAATCCAGAGTGGTTCCACTCACCGAAAGTCACCCCGCCTACGGTGAGAGAACCGTAGGTTTGCAGCACTGTGTTAGGAGAAAATTTACCTGATTCCAGTCCAGCACTCGCAGTAACGATTTTAAAAGTACTGGCGGGTGGATAGGCGCTGCTGACAGCACGATTAAGCAAAGGATGGTTTTCACCTTGTACGCTTTGCCAATCTTTTGTGGACAGTCTTCGCTTGGAGAAGATATTCGGGTCAAAGGTGGGGTGAGACACCATTCCTAAGACACCACCGTTATTTGGGTCGAGTGCAACGATAACGCCGTTGCGTCCATTCAAAGCTTTCTCTGCTGCCTTTTGCACATTCAAATCTATTGTGAGGCGAATATCATTACCTGCTGTTGCCTGTTTTTCTCCTAACACTCGAATTGGGCGGCCCTTGCCATCCACTTCTACCTGCTGACCGCCCCATTCGCCTCGCAACAGCTTTTCATACCCTTTTTCTACCCCCATCTGACCAATGACATCTCCCAGTCGGTAGCCTTCTTGTTTCTTTTGTTTCAACTGTTTTGGGGTCAGTTCTCGGGTATAACCGAGTACATGAGCTAACTCCTTGCCGTGTGGGTAGTAACGTACAGCTTCTGTATGGATTTCTACGTCTTTAAGTTCGTTAGCGTACTCTTTCAATGCTGTGATTTCCGCTTCGTTGAGGTCGCGAGCCATCCGCACCAGAGAAGAGTTGTAACCTGCCTCCTCTAATTTCTTTTCCATCTCCTCTACAGGGATGTTGAGAATTTGCGACAGGCGCGGACCGACAACTTCCTGCCATGATGGTTTCGTGTGTGCCATTGGCCATAAGTACACAGAACGCGGATAGCGAGTTGTGGCTAACAATTTCCCATTGCGGTCAAAAATGTTACCTCTTTCTGGTTGTTTGGGAATCGTCCGAATCCGGTTTGCCTGTGCTCGTTCCCTGAGTTTATCTCCTTCCACAATTTGCAAATACACCAGACGACCGCCAATAGCAGTTGTCATTAATAGGGTAAATATGATTAAGAATAAAGGCTGGAAACCCCGCCCTACAGTGCGTGTATCTTTTTTTCTAGCTAGTTGAGGTGGTTGCAGTAAGGTCATATCACAAATAGCGATTCAGAAAATAGCATTATATGTATACAATTAGGCTAACTTTCTACCCGGATTTCAAGGAAAACAATTCGGTTAGCCTAGCTTTTTTGATGATTTTTACTATCTAGCATAAACTAAATTGTTTTCCTTAGTTGGCTTCAAAAAGCCGATTAATGTTTAGCATTATTCAAAGGAAATTACTAATTTTATTGAGAATAATGTCAATTTATCAAATCCTATCTAAGGACATGCTTAATTATGAGTAAATTAATACTATTTTTAGAATCAGTACCACTAATATGAGTTGCTAGTTCCACCTATTGTTTTCTGAGTTTTCCCTGAGAAATATTGGATAAATTTATTACTTTTTAAAGCAACAACTCTAAGGCGGCATAAAGCCTGCCTACGCAATATTATTTAGATTTACAGTTACAGATCTAACTTGTCATCCTGAGGGAAACGCAGGAAAGTGTAGACGCTACGGACACTTTCCAAGTGCGGCACGGCAGTTGCACCGACTCGGAGATAAGCCCCGCATGAAAGTGTCCCCCGCAGGGCAGTGAGACAAGGCAAAGCGTGCGGCAGGCATACGCTTAGGCTATCCGCAAGGCTTACGACATAGGGTTCCTGTGCTGCGCCGTAGGCATAGGGCTTCAAGGGAGAGTAGAAAAGCGTAGGATCATGAAAGTTCTACACTCCGTGCTCCCACAATGACAAATTTGAACAGAACTTGGTATTTACAGAGTCTATGCAGGTGGACTTTGTTCCTGTGGTTGCACAACTTTTTGTTTCAATCCCCAGTCCTAGTTCCTGAGTTTTTTGTCTTGGCTTGTGATTCCTCAGGCTCAGGTTTTTTATACTTGCCTGGATACTGCTTGTGAAAATACTCTTCTAGGACTTGTAAGACCATCGGTCCGCAAAGGCTACCACCATGCTCACCAGAGTTTTCACCAAACGCCACAACCACAATTTCCGGCTTATCGGCGGGAGCATATGCCCCAAACCAAGTGTGATTTGGACGACCAACACCAGCTTCCGCAGTGCCACTCTTACCTGCTGCTGGGGGAATTGTTGGCACGCTCAATCGCTTACCAGTACCATCTGTGACCACTTGACGCAATCCTTCACGGAGAACTTTAATGGTGCTTGGCTTCATATTTAGCGATGAGCGCCAGCTTTTTGCTTGTTCATTATCTTTAAGCAAGTGTGGTTGCACTCTGTAGCCACCGTTAGCGGGGACAGAGAACATGATAGCAGCTTGTAGTGGTGTGACTTGCAGAGCGCCTTGACCAATGGACATATTTATGGTGTCGCCAACAGTCCAAGGTATTTTCCAGACTCTCTGCTTCCATGCTTCATCTGGAACATTACCTTTTGATTCTTCATCAGCAAACTCAATGCCGGTTTTTTGACCAAATCCATACTTGCGAGTCCATTCTATCAAGGTAGGACCGCCCACTCCCCTGCCAATTTGATAGAAGAAGGTATCGCTACTCATGGCGATCGCACCCGCAAATCCCAACGGACCAAATCCAGCATGGTTCCACTCACCAAAAGTTACCCCGCCAACTGTGAGAGAACCGAAAGTTTGCAGCACTGTGCTGGGAGAAAATTTACCCGATTCCAGTCCAGCGGTTGTAGTGACTATTTTGAAAGTACTGGCGGGTGGAAAGGCGCTGAGGGCGCGATTGACTAGGGGATGGTCTTTACTTTGTAAGTCTTGCCAGTCCTTCTGGGTAAGTTTTTGCTTAGAGAAGATATTCGGCTCAAAGACAGGATGAGACACTATTGCTAAGACCGCACCGTTATTTGGATCGAGTGCAACAATAGCGCCTTTGCGAAGTGTCAAAGCTTTTTCGGCTGCCTTTTGCACATCCAAATCTATTGTTAAGTGAATATCATTACCTGCTTTTGCCTGTTTTTCTCCTAACACTCGAATCGGGCGACCCTTACTATCCACTTCTACTTGTTGACCACCCCATTCGCCGCGCAACAGCTGCTCATACGCTTTTTCCACCCCCATTTGACCGATGACATCTCCAAGGCGGTAGCCTTGCTTCTTCTTTTCTTTTAACTGTTCGGGCGTCAGTTCTCGCGTATAACCCAGTACATGTGCTAGCTCTTTTCCGTGAGGGTAGTAGCGCACTGCTTCCGTATGAATTTCCATACCAGAAAGTTCACTTTCATACTCCTTTAATCCTGTGACTTGCGCTTCGTTGAGGTCGCGGGCAATCCGTACGAGTGAAGTGGAGTTGGGACCTGCTTGTTCAAGTTTCTTTTCAATTTCCTGTTGAGGTATATCTAGAATTTGCGACAGGCGTGGACCGACAACTGACCACGAGCGCTTGGTATGTGCCATCGGCCACAAGTACACAGAACGCGGATAGCGAGTTGTGGCTAACAGTTTGCCCTTGCGGTCAAAAATGTTGCCTCTTTCTGGCTGTTTAAGAATCGTCCGAATCCGGTTTGCCTGTGCTCGTTCCTTGAATTTATGTCCTTCAAGAATTTGCAAATATGCTAGACGAGCGTTAATGCCAACCATCATCAACAAGGTAAATACAATAAAAAATACACACTGGTAGCTACATCCGACTGTACGTATATCTTTCTTTTTACCAAGCTGAGGTGGTTTCAATGTAGCCATAAACAATATCCAATTTCAAGATAGTGATTTATTCGTATAAAATAAATTTATTTTTCTGCCTAGATTGAGCGTTGAGTTCATCTATGCAGTATATTTTCTGCTGTAAATTGTTGAATTCTTTTTGTGGATAGAATAAACAAAAGTGTAACTTGTCGTTCGCCTAATCGACTACATTAAATAACACAAACACTGAAGATAACAGGATCTAATAAAGGATTATGCCTCAAATTTTGACCCAGAATCAGGGGGAGAGGGTGGCTTTTGAGTCGCTGGATGTTGAACTGCATAATGTTTTCAAGTTTTTTAACCAATACCCTGCTGTACATGGAGTAGATTTAGATGTCAAGCACGGGGAATTCTTCAGTATCCTAGGTCCGTCGGGCTGTGGCAAGACAACCATGCTACGTTTAATTGCAGGGTTTGAAACAGCTGACGCTGGTAAGGTGGTGATTCAAGGTGAGTCTATGACAAATGTTCCTCCTTATCGCCGACCTGTCAATACAGTATTTCAAAGCTATGCTTTGTTTAATCACTTGAATGTTTGGGATAACGTTGCGTTTGGACTGCAGCTAAAAAAATTACGTAAAGCAGAAATTCAAAGCAGAGTTAAAGAAGCGCTCGAACTGGTAAAAATGGAAGGGTTGCGATCGCGCGTTCCTAGTCAACTTTCTGGCGGTCAACAACAAAGGGTAGCATTGGCACGGGCGTTAGTCAACCGCCCCGCAGTGTTGCTACTAGATGAACCTCTTGGGGCGCTAGATTTAAAACTGCGTAAAGAAATGCAGGTTGAACTCGCGAATTTACATACAGAAGTCGGGTTAACTTTTATCATGGTGACTCATGACCAAGAAGAAGCATTGTCCTTGTCAGATCGCATTGCAGTGATGAATCAAGGCAAAATTGAGCAAATAGGCAGCCCGAGCCAAATTTACGAACAACCCCGGACAGTATTTGTAGCCGATTTTATTGGTGATACCAATTTATTTGAAGGTGAAATAGCAGGTGTAGACGCTTCCAGTGTCAGAATTTTGACAAAAGCACGACTCTCAATTGTCGTCACCCGCCAGCAAGACACACCAACGGAAATATCGCAACCAGTAGTCGTTAGTGTGCGCCCAGAAAAAATTCAGCTTTCGCTTTATAAACCCAGTTTGCAAACGAACTGTTTTGAAGGACGGCTAATCAACATCATGTATCTAGGCACTCACGTTAATTATATTGTGCAATTGACAAACGGCTTACGCATCACTGTTTTGCAGCCCAATACTTTTGGTAATCTACCAAGCCGTGAAACGCCTATATATGCATGGTGGGCGGAAACTGATTGTCTGGCTTTAGTTAAAATTTAAAAGTGACTTCTTTACCACCTAAAGATTTCTTATGAAAAAACTACATATATAGTAATTTACCGCAGATTTGTGAGAATTGAAAGCCACAGATCTCCGACTTCGTAAAAGTTGTCAGGGATCTTGTTTCTCACAAATAATTACACATTTAGTAAGGTTATTTAATTGGGCATGATATGACTCACAGACGGCAATTTTTAAAAGGTGTAGCTGCGCTTTCTAGCTTGTCTTTAGCAAGTTGTGGCTGGAGACTTGGGGATGTGCGAGGTTATTCTGCAACTAAAGGTCCTCGTGACCAACTTTATATTTATACTTGGGAGCAATATACAGATAAAGAATTATTTAAAACTTTTAACGCCCAAACAGGGATTAAAGCGCTTGCGGATGTGTTTGACTCTAATGAAACCATGTTGAGTAAGTTCCAAGCTGGGGGTGGAGGTGCTTATAGTGTTATTTACCCAAGCGACTATATGGTGCGGAAGATGGTGAACTTGGGGTTGTTAACAGAATTGAATCATGAGCGTTTAATTGGTTTAAATAATCTATTTCCACGGTTTCAAAATCCTATCTATGATCCTAATAATCGCCACAGTTTACCTTTTAGTTGGGGAACAACGGGTTTTATTTATAATTGTGAAAAGCTAGAAACTCCGCCAGAAGATTGGAACTATCTTTGGCAGAATCAAGAACAACTTTCCAAGCGGATGACGTTGATGAATGATGTCCGAGAAGTGATGGGCGCAGTGTTGCGGATGCTTGGTTACTCTTACAATTCAAAAGACGAAAACCAAATCAAACAAGCTTATGAAAAATTGAAGGTTTTGAAACCTGAATTAGCAGCTTTTACGACAGATGCTTGGCGCAATCAAATTTTGGCAGGAGATTTATTGTTAGCAATGTGTTACTCATCAGATGCTGTAAAAATCTCTAAAGAAAACCCTAAATTAAAATATGTGATTCCCAAAAGTGGTTCCTCATTATGGACTGATGCAATAGTCATTCCTAAAACAGCGCCAAATATTGAGGGAGCTTACGCTTTGATGAATTTAATTTTACGACCAGAAGTGGCAGCCGAAACAAGTCAGCGCCTCAGTCTTTCTACACCCAACCGTGCTGCGTTTGAGCAATTGCCAAAGAAAGTGCAAAATAATTCCAGCTTATTCCCCCCAGAGTCGATTCTCAGTAAGTGTGAACGTATCGCTCCTTTGGGGCAAATAGAAGAAGTTTACGAACGTTATTGGACTGAATTAACAAGTGGGTAGAATAGAGAATATTTCAGGAATTCTAAGGCTTAAAATTCAAAATCTAAGATCCACCGCTCCCCTCTTTTTGAACACCGTTTTTCTCGCGTTTTAGACTTTCTTCGAGGGCTTGAATTTGTTCTCTACGTGCTTCCAATTCTAATGAACGACGTGCTAAATCTTGGTTTTGCAATGTTAAGTTTTGTCGCCACTGTTCTGCTCGCTCTGCTTCCTGCTGTAAGAATTCCGGACTAATACCAGTCGTCAGGTAAGCTTTCACCAAATTCAGCACCCAATTAGTGGCGTCTTCCAGTCTTTCTATATCGCCTGTTGGAGAAAGTTTTACTAAAACGAGCAAGTTCTCAGTTAAAGTGTTGCCTTTTCCCAGAAGAATAAAAGCTTCTTCTGGAATGATTGCCCATATATTTTCAGCTTCTTCACGTGCTAATAATCTCAACTGTAGCTGATCTAAAAAATCGTTTTTGTGCACTTGAGCTAGATATAGCATAGAAATTTTAATGGTTAAAAATAGACATTTAATTTATAAAGATATAGCGGTTCGGGAGTTGAGTGTAATACATCAAGAAATAAGGACCACAGATGGACACAGATGGACACAGATAAATAATTACTTCATCCAAACGAGAAGCGCTATAGTGGGGATCAGTTAGTTGTTAGTTGTTAATGGTACTTTTTTAATAACTGAATGTATAGACGCGCCAGAGCGCGTCTTTACAACCAACAACTAAAATTCCTTAAAGCTATGCTAACCTAAGCAGGCGATCGCGCAAAATTTCTGCTTGTTTCTCAGCCTCTGCTAAGGCATTCCGCGCTCCTTCTACCACATCTGGTCGTGCTTGCTGCACAAAATTAGGATTACTTAACCTAGCGCTTAGAGCTTTCATTTCGCCTTCTACCTTGCTCAGGCGTTTTTCGATTTTGGCACGCAACGCATCAATATCCACCACGCCAGCAAGGGGAAGTACCACTTGCACCGTACCAACAACGTCAGCGATCGCTTTTTCTGGTTCTTGTGGTTGTTGTGTTTCTGCTTGGAGTTGATTTTCATCAGCCGTTGGTGGAAACAACTGCTTCCAGAACTTTTGTCTAGCTTCAGCAAACACTAAATTTTGGACAACGAACCAACTTGAATAACCAAAACCGATTACTTTAAATAAAGTCCCGATTAAGGGAATATCATCAACAGCATCGGCTACCGCTAGACCCACTTTAAACAAATAAATGATGCCAATGACTAATACTATCTTTGTCCAAGTGAATCCGGATTTTTGACCAACAAAAGTTTCTTTCTTTTGCTCAGCAGCGATAGTTAAATTCTCAACCTTTGCCAAATCTTTAATATAAGGCTGTCCAGCAGTGAGAATTTGCTGTTCTTTATCGCTTCCGGTTTGCAAATTCACCGTGACTTTTACCCCAGGTTTAACATCCGCTTCTGCTCGCAAATTGCGAATTGTGCGAATTGTCCCAAACAGCAGTTCAAATTGTTCCTCCAAAATAGAGTCAATTAAGTTTTGCTGAGTCTCAGGGTAAGGTTGTAAAGATAAACTTTGCTTAGAATTCTCCCCTTGTTGAGTGAGAGTGTGCCAAATTTCCTCGGTAATATGAGGCATGAAAGGATGAAGTAATTTCAAAATTCCTTCCAGCACATAAGCGAGGGTTTGTTGGGCTACGCGACGAGACGTGGGTTCAGAATCTTTTTGCAGGCGAGATTTAACAAGTTCAATGTACCAGTCGCAGAAATCACCCCAGATAAAGTCGTAGAGCCCCTTCGCTGCTTCCCCTAGTCCGTATTTGTCGATGTCATTGTTGGTTTGTTTAACAACTTGGTGGTAGCGGGAAAGAATCCAGCGATCGCTTAACTCTAACCCCCCCTCTCTGCTTAGCGGAGAGGGGGTTGGGGGGTGAGGTTCTCCCAGTTGTTGCGGCGTTTGCCCGTCCAAATTCATCATCACAAACCGCGCCGCATTCCACAACTTATTAGCAAAGTTGCGAGATGCTTCCACCGATGGTGATTCATCCTTCTTGCGATCGTAATCCAACCGGATGTCTTGACCCGCGCCAGCCACTTCCTTAATCAGCGTGTAGCGCAGCGCATCAGTACCATATTTGGCAATTAGTAACAACGGGTCAACGCCATTACCAGCAGACTTGGACATCTTCTTACCATTCTCATCCAGCACCAAGCCGTGAATGTAAACATCTTTGAAAGGTATCTGTCCTGTAAAATGCCCCGCCATCATTGCCATTCTGGCAACCCAGAAAAAGATGATATCAAAGCCTGTTACCAGAGTGCTGGTAGGATAGTAAGTTGTCAAATCTTGGGTTTGCTCAGGCCAACCCAAAGTAGAAAAGGGCCAGAGTCCGGAAGAAAACCAGGTATCCAGCACATCTGCGTCTTGTTCTATCTTGACATTATCCCCAAATTGTGCTTTTAATTTCTCCCGTGCTTCTGCTTCCGACTTCGCCACCACAAACGGCGTATTGTCGGCGATTTCTCCCCCTGTTTCACTCACAGCGTACCAAGCAGGGATTTGGTGTCCCCACCAGAGTTGACGAGAGATACACCAATCTTTCAGCTTTACCAACCAGTCACGATAGACCTTTGTCCAGCGTTGGGGGACAAACTGTGGAGAATTTTTCTGGTCGAGGAACTCTAGCGCCCTATCTGCTAACGGACGAATTTTAACAAACCACTGAGTCGAGAGGAGAGGTTCAACGGGGACTTTACCGCGTTCACTGTATGGAACAGTATGCTTATAATCCTCCACCTTCACCAGAAACCCATCAGTCTCTAGACGAGAAACCACATTTTTTCTGGCGTCAAAACGGTCTTGTCCTTGGAAGGAACCAGCATTTTCGTTCAAGGTGCCGTCCTTATTCATAATATTGATAAACGGCAGATTGTGCCGCTGACCCATTTCAAAATCATTCAGGTCATGTGCCGGAGTCACCTTCACGCAACCCGTTCCAAAAGTGGGGTCAACCAACTCATCAGCAATAATGGGAATTTCCCGATTCATAATTGGCAGAGTCAGTGTTTTTCCGATCAGATGCTTGTAGCGCTCATCATTAGGATTCACCGCCACCGCAGTATCGCCCAGCATTGTTTCGGGTCGGGTTGTCGCCACCTCCACAAAACCAGAACCATCCGTGAGGGGATAGCGGAAGTGCCAAAGATTACCATCTACCTCTTTCGAGTCCACTTCCAAATCGGATACCGCTGATTGTGACTCTGGACACCAGTTCACCAGATACTTACCGCGATAAATCAGCCCTTCTTCGTAGAGGCGGAAAAACGCTTCCAAAACAGCTTTGGTTAAACCCTCATCTAAGGTAAAGCGTTCCCGTGTCCAGTCTACCGATACACCCAAGCGCCGCAATTGACCAACAATCGTTCCCTTAGATTTTGCCTTCCATTCCCAAGCGCGTTCTAAGAATTTCTCGCGTCCCAAATCATAGCGAGTTTTCCCCTCTGCCTTGAGTTGCTTTTCCAGAACCGTTTGTACGGCAATGCTGGCGTGGTCAGTTCCGGGTAAATAGAGGGCGTTATATCCCTTCATCCGGTGGTAGCGCACGAGAGTGTCAATCAGCGTATTGTCGAAGGCGTGTCCCATATGCAAGCTGCCGGTAACGTTGGGCGGCGGAATAACGATGCAGTAAGATTCGCCGCCTTTGTTGGCATCAGCTTTGTAAATTTGGTTTTCTTCCCAAAATGTTTGCCACTTGGCTTCAGTGGAGAAGGGTTCGTAAAGACTGGGGAGGTTGGTGTTTATTGCGGTCATGCTGGGAAAACTAAGTGTGGAAGGACTTTTATAAATTTTGCCACAGGGTTGAGGAGTGTTTTATGGAAATGAACCGCCAAGACGCCAAGAACGCCAAGAAAAGAGAGCCAAGTGAGGAGGTGGATAGATTCGCGTATGCTGTGATTGGTGCGGCGATTGAGGTGCATCGGGTTCTGGGACCTGGATTTTTGGAGTCGGTTTATCACCAGGCTTTAAAGCTGGAATTTCAGATGCGGGGAATACCTCACACGTCTAAGCATCGAGTAGCAGTAACCTACAAAGGTTATCAGGTCGGCGAGGGCGAATTAGATTTTCTCGTTGGTGATGTTTTAATCGTTGAATTGAAAGCTGTGGAAAAGTTAGCTCCTATCCACGAAGCTCAAGTCATCTCCTACCTGAAAATGACCAACCACCCCCTCGCCCTCCTCATCAACTTTAACGTTCCTGTACTTAAAGAAGGTATTAAACGTATCATCCTCTCTTAATCTTCTCTTGGCGCTCTTGGCGTCTTGGCGGTTCATTAATTAAAAAAATCTCGAAATTATTTTTTTACTCGTGTAGTCATTATTTATCAATTCCAGAGGTAGCATCCACAAGACAAGTACAAAAACTCATGAAACTAAAACCAGGTTTATTCCAACTCAGCGTCATCATAATGACGGTATCCCTACTTGCTTCTTGTACCAGATTTCCAGAAACAAGTCAGTCAAATTGTGATCATCCACAAACGGCACAACAACCCTATAACTGTGATAACTCTGGTAGTCATGGTAGTAGTCGAGTTCACCATGGAGGTTCTGGATATAGATTCGGTAGTTCCAGCCACAATGATGGTAGCTCAAGCCGTTCCCCATCTAGGGTAGGTCGCGGTGGTTTTGGCAGTTTCGGTCGCGGTGGTCATGCGGGTGGTTAGGAAAGTCAAGCAATGAATATGGATATTTTCAATAGTCCTCAACGCGATCGCCTATTTCGGTCGATGAAAATGGGGTGGTACAATGTTTGTCCCATTGAGGAAGGAACAGGCATCCCTCTGACTGACCAAGAAGTTCCATATGCACTTTATCACTGCCGTAAAGTTTCGCCACAGATGATAAAAGAAATCAAGCAAGCATCTGAATTAGTCGGTAGTGTCTTAATGCAAGCTTGGTCAGTTATCCGCACTCTTGATGAGGAAACACTACTTTACTACGGCTTTCCTAAAGATTCCATCAAAATAGTAAAGTATGACCCTCTCCCACCATTTTGTATGCGTCTTGATTGGTGCTGGAACGAAGAAACTGGAGTCAAAAAGGTTATAGAAACAAATCCACAAACTCCTAGTTTTTGGTTTGAGTGTACTGAAGGAAATGGCAAAGTTGCTCAACACTTCGGTTTCAAACAACCAGATTATAACGCTCAAACTATCTTAAGTTTAACACTTAATCAGCATATACAACGAGCAGCAGAGTGCCTAAAGAAACCAATTAACAATTGTAGAGTTGCTTTTACTGCTTTGAATAATGCTGAAGATTTAGGCACTATGCGATGGTTAAGCAGCCATTTTCATCATAAAAGTGCTGTTTTCCCTTTGGAGTTTCTTCGTGTCAAAGATGGTAAATATTTATTTGATTATAGAACGGGACAGCCAATAGATATATTATTTATGTGGTATCCAGTTGAATGGGCAATCCATGATACTGATGAAAATGGTAAAAAGTTATGGTCTGCACTAGAGCAACTTATTTTAGAGAAGAAAGTTGTCATTGTTAACTTTGGTTCTGCCTTTGCACTGCAACCAAAAAGCATATTTGCCTTAATTACAGATTTAGGGCTGGACTTTTTTAGTCCTAAAGACGCTGATATTATTTTTAATTATTTCCCAAAAACGTCATTGACTGCATCTGACTTAGGAAATTCATACTTTGCTAAACCTATTTTAGGAAGAGAAGGTGAAGGAGGATTTGCTGTCAAGTCAGGAGAAATAGTTCTTCGTAGTCATAGTAATGACTCGTGGTATACAGAACAAGATTATGTGTATCAAGAGTTATTAGAGTTTCCCCAAGTAGAAATTGCGGGATCTATGACTGCGGTTTGGGGAGCATGGCTTTATAACAATGGAAATGACCAGTTTGTCTCTGGAGGTGTAGGAACGCGTGTTTCTGAGGGGCAAATTACAGATAACATTTCATATTGGTGTCCAATTGGGTGTTAGAAAAGGAAACAAACCAAATTCATGAAAAATCAAACAGTGTCCCGTTCCCCTTGGACTTTCATCCCCACCCTGTATTTTGCCTCTGGCGTTCCTTACGTCATCATCAATAATGTTTCTACAGTTTTTTACAAAAAGCTAGGGGTAAATAATACTCAAATCGCCTTGTGGACAAGTCTTCTCTATCTTCCCTGGATAATTAAGATGTTTTGGGGACCAATTGTCGATATTTATTCAACTAAAAGAAGATGGATACTTGCTACTCAATTTGCTATATTCTGTTGTTTCGGTTTAGTAGCCTTTTCTTTACAAGTCCCAAATTTCTTTTTCATTTCCCTAGCTGCATTAACCATCGGGGCATTTATTTCCGCTACTTATGATATTGCTACTGACGGCTTTTATCTGTTGGCTTTAAATCCAGCGCAGCAAGCTTTCTTTGTTGGTATTCGTTCGCTTTTTTATAGACTTGCTGTTATCTTTGGTTCAGGAATTTTAGTAGTTGTAGCGGGGTTCCTTGAAGTATATTTTAACAACATTGCTTTAAGCTGGACTTTCGCTATTGGCTTTTCTGCTTTAATTTTAGCGATACTTTTTATTTTCCACGCTTTTATTTTACCTCTTCCTGAATCAGACACTCAACGTCAACCACAAGGAGCAACAGAGAAGATTCCTTATTGGAATGTCATTAGCTCATATTTTCAACAAGAAAAGATAGGAGCAGTTTTAGCATTTATATTGCTGTACAGATTTGGCGAAGCAATGCTTGTCAAATTAACCTCGTTATTCTTATTAGATAAACCAGAATTAGGAGGATTGGGGCTATCAACATCAGAGGTTGGTTTAGTCTACGGTACATTTGGAGTTATTTCCTTAATTGTAGGAGGAATTTTAGGAGGCTTTGTGATTTCCAAATATGGGTTGAGAAAGTGCCTTTTTCCTATGGCTTTGGCATTAAATTTACCTGATATTTTTTATGTATACATGGCTTCTGCTAAACCTTCGCTTACATTAGTTTATCCTCTGGTTTCCTTAGAGCAATTTGGATATGGTTTTGGGTTCACAGCTTTTAGTGTTTATTTAATGTACATTTCCCAAGGAGAATACAAAACTTCTCATTTTGCTATTTCCACTGGCATTATGGCATTAGGCATGATGCTGCCTGGATTAATTAGCGGTTATATTCAAGAAAAACTAGGATATCCAGTATTCTTCATCTTAGTATGTTTACTAACTATCCCTGGTATGATAACTTTATTTTTTCTTCCTTTCAAAGAAGAGAATAAGCGTCAAACAAGTTAAGCTATAAATTGCAACCGCAGATAAACACAAATGTACACTGATAGAAAAGAAAATTATCTGCGTCCATCTACTTCGGCGTCCATCTGCGGTTCAAAATCCAAAATCCAAAATAGTATGAGCTACGTTTTAGGAATTGATGGCGGTGGAAGCAAGACAGTTTGTATCTTGATGAATGATACAGGTAAAGTGCTAGGTCGTGCTGAAGCAGGGGCATCTAATTATCAGAGTATAGCCACACAAGCAGCGCTAAAGTCAATTGAATCTGCAATTTATGCTGCTGCAGTTGAGGCGCTAAAGTTTACAGATAATATTAATATTGAAGCGATTTGCTTGGGGTTAGCAGGTGTAGGTCGTCCCGAAGATATCGAAGTCGTAAAAGGTATAGTGCAAAATTTACAAAATAGCAGTTTGCTTCCTATAACTTGGCAATTACCAGCATCTCATATCGTCATTTGTAATGATGCTTTGATTGCTTTGGTTGGCGGAGTTGGTTATCCTGTTGGAATTGTGGTTGCAGCAGGTACTGGTTCTATAGTTTTTGGGCGAAATCAGAATGGAGATACCAAGCGAGTTGGCGGTTGGGGCTATATTTTAGGAGATGAAGGAAGCGCCTATAAAATTGCTGTAGCTGGTATGCAAGCAGCATTAAAAGCTTATGATGGACGCGAGATGTCAACAAATCTTGTAGAGGAATTCAAACAGCATCTCGGTCTTACAACTATAGAAAATTTAATAGAAGTTATATATCGGCGAGGATGGGGTGTTAAAGAAATAGCTGCTTTGGCACCTATAGTTGATAACGCCGCTACTTATGGAGATAAAGTAGCTCATATAATTATTGATGATGCTGTAAAAGAGTTGATAAAAGCAACTGCTACAGTTATTGATGCAATTTTTAGTAATAGCGAACGTTTTGAGGTCGTTACAACGGGAAGTGTGTGGCAAGGAAAATCGAGGATTCGTGAGACGTTTGCTGCATCTATTTTCACCTTGTTTCCTTCAGCAAAAGTGATTTTCCCTCGACATGAACCTGCTTATGGTGCTGGTTTGTTGGCGTTGCAGAGGTTGGCGGGGAAGGGGAGTTTAACGAACCGCAGAGGCACAGAGGACGCAGAGGGGAGTTAAGAGAGTAAACATCTTGCAAAATTCGATAAACGCCCTCAGACTGGAAGTCTGAAGCTACACAAATAAAGCCTGCCTACGCAGGCTAAATACACGCTCAGTCCTTGTCTTGTGAACTTAGTTTTTATAGCAGCGACTTCTATTCGTCAAGTACTTTTGCAAGAATCTTAATCATTTAGTTAAGGAGGTATGAAAAATTGACAGAACAAATATATCTGAAAAAAGAAGTAATTAACAATAAATCCCCACATTTGCCAACCGTAATAGAACTAGGGCGTCGTAATCGTGCAACGCTTGGTTTTTTACCTAAAGGCGCTTTTGAGGAACGTGCTGCAAAAGACGAGATACTTGGAGCTATTGATCCTGAAAAGGGGTGCATTGGCTATTTGTTGTATCGGCGTTCCTATGATTGGATTACCATTGTTCATCTTTGCGTCGATTCATCATATCGAGGTAAGGGGGTGGCGAAACTACTGGTTGATTACCTTAAACAAAGAACCCAAGAAAAATATAGTGGGATTGGCTTAAGGTGTCGTCGTGATTATGGGTTAGAAAAAATGTGGTCTAGTTTAGGTTTTGTTCCCCAATATGAGAAAGCGGGAAGGAGCAAGGATGGAAAGCTGCTTACGTTTTGGTGGTTTGATCATGGTCATCCAAATCTATTTTCTGCTGCTCATGTGCAGAAACTTGAGTCAAAACTTTGTGTAGTTATTGATGTCAATATCTTTTTTGATTTATCTGCAGATGAAGGTATTGATAGTGAAGAATCAAAATTCCTGTTGGCTGATTGGCTAGCTCCGGAATTAGAGTTATGCATAACTGATGAAATATTTAACCACATAAATATTATTAGTGATGACTCTGAAAGAAAACGTCAACGCGAATTTGCAAATACTTTTACCTGTTTGCGCCCCCCAAGTCAAACGTTAGATAAGCTATTGGAATCTTTAAGAGAATTTTTACAGAAAAAAAGTATATTGATGCCGGAACTAGAGTTGCATCATTTAGCTAGAGGTATTGCCTCAGATTCTCACGTCTTCGTAACTAGAGAACAGGAATTATTAGATATCGCAGATGAAATTTATGAAATTTTTAGAATGTTAATTATTCGTTCTAGTGACCTGCTTATTCAACTAGACGAACTTCGTCGAAAACCTGACTATCAGCCTGTAAGATTGGCTGGTACTCGACTGGAGCAAGTACCAGTTCAAAGCGCACAATAATATTTATTAAAAAATGATTTTCCTTGTGTCAAACAGGGTGAAACTAAAGCTGAATTTCAGCAGAAGTTGCGGCGGTTTCTTGCTGAACCAGAAAAATTTGAGTGTTCTGTCATTCTTGAAAAAGAAAATCTACCTCTTGCTTTAGTGGTGTATGGTAAACATAAAAGCTATGAACTAGAAATTCCGATACTAAGGATTGGAGACAATCCTCTATCAGCCACACTTGCACGCCACCTGATTTTTAAATCAGTATTACATTCTGCTCGTGAACGTCGGCAATTTACAAGAATCACTGACTCTTACTTAGAAGAAACCGTTATTAAGGCTATTCAAGAAGATGCTTTTGTCCGAGTAAATAATGGATGGCTCAAAGTGAACTTAGCAATTGCTGAAACTGCATCTCAGCTATCAACACGTCTCACTAGCCTAGCCTCTATGGGATCAGAATACAAATTTTGCCAGCAAGTCGCCGCTAGTCTTAATACAGAAACTTTAATCACAGATGTTCAAGCATCAGCAGATATTGAACACTTTCTTTTCCCAGCCAAAATTATTGATGCTGAAATTCCTACGTTTATCATTCCCATTCAAGCTAGATGGGCAAAGGATTTATTCGATGAAGAATTAGCTAACCAAACGCTATTTGGAGCCAAACCTGAACTTGCTTTCAACCGTGAAGCTGTCTATTATAGATCAGTTAAAAACTCTAGAGGATTAAAAGCCCCATGCCGAATTTTATGGTATGTCAGTGGAACACAAACGGAAGGTAAAGGTAAAGGATTCAGCGGAGTAGAAGCAATTCGAGCCTGTTCTCGTCTTGATGAAGTCATAATTGCTAAACCTAAGGAGCTTTATCAACGTTTCCAACGATTAGGGGTGTATACATTAAGTGATATTTTAAAGATAAATACAGATAAAGATGGAAATATTATGGCTCTTCGTTTTAGCGATATAGAGTTATTCAGTTCACCTGTCACCTGAAAGAAAGTTCAAGAACTATCATCTTTAAATTTCTTACTGGCATCACCTAATAAAATTCCTAAAAATCTATTTAATAAAGTGTATAATTTAGGTGTATTTAATGAAATATGAACGGTATAAAAATGCCTAGTAATATCCTGCTACTATCAATACGTCCTAAATATGCAAAAAAAATATTTGAGGGTAATAAGAAAGTAGAACTGCGGCGGGTTCGTACTCGATTAGATAAGGGTGACTTAGTGCTAGTCTATGCTTCGTCTCCTCAAAAGGCTTTAATAGGCTCCTTTGAAGTAGATCGTATTTTGGAAATTCCTATTCAAAAATTCCCGGAAGATCTTAATAAAATCTGGAATAAAGTCAGTAAAAAAGCGGAAATAAGCCGCCAAGAATTTGATATTTATTATGCAGGTGCTTCTTTATGTGTATGTATATTTTTAAAAAATGTTCAGCTTTTACCTACCCCTATAAATTTAACACGTTTAAGAGAGGAATTTTCTGACTTTAGACCACCACAAAGTTATCATTACCTAACAGAAAATGAATTTAAAATGATTAAGTATATAGCACAAAATAATACTTGTAGTGTTTCTGATTATTAAATAGATTACTTATAAATAACAAATAATTTACAGTATACGATTACATAATGTTAGCGGAAAAGAAAGCTGAATTTGCGAGGCTGTTTCAGGAATTTTTAAACTAATATCCCTACACACCAGTTGGGCTACGTCATACAGCAGCCTATGAAGAGCAGCGTCAGCAGGGGAAGAGGAACTTTGAAGCGATCGCAGCAGCAGCAGACTCTGGAGAAGACGTAATAGAGTTAATACTGTTGCAACTACTACCTTACCCAGAGACCACCAAAAATCGTCAAAGGGGCGCTTGGATTCATATTAGTTCATCTGTCACCAAAGACATAAAAGAATGTTTTGAGACAATGTGGATAAAGCCGGAAGAGTGGCAGTACATTGCTTTGGCGATTTTGAATTTTGTCCGTCGCTGCAATGATGATCCAAAGCAGTTGTCAGCAGCTTGTGTGAACTTTTTACAACTGCCTTATGCCCAATATTTACAAATAGGAACAATCACGCCTATCCTCAACGCACTGCAACCAGAGGAATTTCTATTGAGTAATAACCAATTTATACAAGTTATTAACTATTTTGCAAATACAGCTTATACGGAAAAACTAACTGATTATCCTATATTGAATCTTACTGGAAAAAAGCTAATTGCACAATTTTCCCAGCAGATGCACCAATCAGGTGTGCCAGCTTTGAGAGACGATGACTTGTTCGATATGTTCTCTAACTGGCTAGTAGGTGTTAAAAAGTATGATTTTACTTGCAAGGATAACCCACGATTTAAAGAAGTGGAATCGCAACTAGAATATACCTTAGCTGAATGCGCTGAAAAAATCGGCTTCAATGAAGCAGAACTAGAACGCTGGATACGCGCAATTAATCGCAAAAAACAAGCAATATTATACGGCTCGCCTGGCACAGGAAAAACATTCATTGCAGAAAAACTTGCTCAACACTTAATCGGCGGCGGTAATGGCTTTTCTGAACTGGTGCAATTTCACCCAGCATACTCTTATGAAGACTTCATTCAAGGCATCCGTCCCCAAAGTGAACATGGAAAATTAACATATCCGCTGGTTCCAGGTCGTTTTGTACAATTCTGTAAAGAGGCAGAAAATCGTCAAGGTATTTGCGTTTTAATAATTGACGAAATCAACCGTGCAAATTTAGCTCAAGTTTTTGGTGAATTAATGTATTTGTTGGAGTACCGCGACAAAGAAATTCCCCTCGCTGGCGGTAACAGGTTTCACATTCCCGCCAACGTTCGTATCATTGGCACGATGAACACAGCAGATAGATCAATTGCTTTAGTAGATTATGCACTACGCCGCCGCTTCGCATTTATTGAACTCCGCCCAAACTACGATGTGTTACGACGGTATCACCAGAAAACAGGTTTGGTGGTAGAGGGGTTGATTCAGACTTTACAGCGCTTGAATCAGACAATCAATGACAAAAACTATGAAATTGGTATTTCATTTTTCTTAACTGATAAACTAACTGAAGATATTGAAGATATCTGGTGTATGGAAATTGAGCCTTATTTAGAAGAATACTTCTTTAACCAGCTAGAAAAAGTAAATGAGTTTCGCTGGGAGAAAGTCAAGCAACAGTTATCACTATGAAGTCAGGACAACCAAGAATTCTTGAACTGACTGAATATGCAACACAGTCATTTCATTCTGACGAGATACCCGAAGCCGTAGGAATAGAGTTATTTAAAAAATATAAAAACCAACTAAATATAGATTTTCCTACCTATAAAACAGGTAATAAATGGCAACTTAAATCTAATGGATGGGTAGGTTACATTCCTTTAAGCACTCAATTTGCTTTAAAACTCAATCCCAAAGTGCCTATCAAAAACCTTTTTGGAATGCTGGAATATGCATACACTCTAAAGAGTTTCCGCTTTCTGGAAGGGTTGATGGATTGCGAATCTCTAGAGGAATTTTACAGCCATTTGGCTTATGTCTTAGCCCAGCGAATTCTAGAGCGTTGTCGAAAAGGATTATATCGTACATACTTACCTAAAACAGAGCAACTAAGCTATGTACGGGGAAAGTTAGATGTACGACAGGCTATTCAAAACCCCTGGAATATTAAACTTAAATGCCACTATGAAGAACATACGGCTGATATTAAAGAAAACCAAATTCTAGCCTGGACACTTTTTATTATTGGTCGCAGTGGTTTGTGTTCAGAAAGAGTATCTCCAACGGTACGAAAAGCTTATCACGCTTTACAAGGATTAGTAACCCTGCAACCGTGTAGTTCACAATATTGTATCGGGCGACAGTACAACCGCTTGAATGAAGATTATCGATTATTACATAATATCTGCCGATTCTTTTTAGACAACACTGCACCAACTCATGAAAGGGGCGATCGCACAATGCTACCCTTTCTCGTCGATATGGCAAAGCTGTATGAAAGTTTCGTTGCAGAATGGCTGAAGGAAAATGCGCCAAAAGGCTATTTTTTCAAGCAGCAACATCAGGTAGAAATAGGTCAGAATCGACGGTTTTCTATCGACCTACTACTGTGCGATGCTGCTACTGGCGAAACATTAGCAGTGTTAGATACCAAGTATAAAGCTCCTGATAAAGCGGCAGATGCTGACATTCATCAAATGGTAAGCTACGCCACAACTACAAAGTGTAACCAAGCCATTTTGATATACCCAAAACAGCTTACACAGCCTTTGGATGTTAAAAGTGACGACATCCAAATCCGTAGCCTCATCTTTTCCCTAGATGATAACCTTGATAGCGCAGGTCAGACTTTCTTAAAAAACCTCCTCCCCCTCTGTTAAACTTCTTTTTCCTCTGTGTCAACGGACACTTTCCAAGGGCGGGGGGAACCCCCCTCCGGGTTCACCAGTCGCCTGCGGAGGGAAACCCTCCTGCAGCGCTGGTTCACCGCACGGAAGTGTCCTCCTCTGCGCCTCTGCGGTTCATTAAACGCCGAAAATCACCCAAACAGGTGAATCAACAACGTGAAGTGCACACTCAATAACAAATCGTACCCTGCATACTCGCCGTGATATTTTTTAGGCAAAGACACCAAGTTAATCTTTACGTCTTTGCGCGAAATTATCCGAAATCGTAGTCAAGGAACTGTAGTTAATACTAAAGAGATTGCGCTATCATCTCTATGTATTACAATAGTAATATAAAATCACCACAAACAAAGAGAGGCAAAAAATGAACCATCGGGACTTCTAAAACCGGACTTGACGAACCCGGCTAATGGCATTCATGCTATAAATCTTATCGTCTACAAAATAGCCGAGTCACTTCAAGCTTCCGGATATCCAGAACCAACAATTTGGCGTTCTTCGCCTATCACCACAGTCGCAAACAACTTCGACAAACTTTATTTCCCTTCAGACAGTTTGTCGCGATCTGCCGAAGGCAGCAGCGAAGCTATCGCCAAAATACACCCGCTACCTCAGCGACGGTAAACTACTCAGAACTCACACCACCGCCATCATGCCAGATTTACTCCCTAAGTTGCAGGGAGAACAACTTATCGTCCACCCTGGTATCTGCTATCGCCGGGATGTAGTGGATAAACGCCATGTAGGTGAACCCCACCAAATGGACATATGGCTGATGAGCGAGCATCAGCATCTCGGTAGAGAAGCTTTGGTTAAATTCATCAAAACCATCATCCATGCAATTCTTCCTGGTGTATCCTATCACCTGAATGAAACCTCACACCCATACACCTGTAATGGTTTAGAAATTGAGGTTTTAGTAGATAACAAATGGATTGAAGTCGGAGAATGTGGCGAAGCTCATCCTGGTTTATTAAAACCAGGTTACAGCGGTTTGGCATCTGGTTGGGGGTTAGACCGTTTGGTGATGCTGATTAAGGGAATGGATGATATTCGCTTACTGCGAAGCACAAATCCCAAAATTGCGGCGCAGATGACTCACCTAGAAACTTATCACCCAGTCTCAAATCAACCCAGCATCAGCCGGGATATGTCCATTGTCACCGGAATAGATACCGAGTTGGAGGATATCTGTGAACAAATAGTAGAAGTGTTAGGAGATGAGGCTGAACTACTGGAGTCAGTAGATATCTTAGGCGAAACCCAATATCACCAACTTCCCCAACAGGCGATTGAACGCTTGGGTATGCAACCGTATCAGAAGAATCTGCTGGTGCGAATGACTCTCCAGAGTCTACACATATCCATCACAAATCAAAAAGCCAATATCTTAAGGGAATCAGTTTACCAGAAAATCCATCAGGGCAACGGATAATTTAACAAATCTAACGGATAAGTTATCTGTGGATCTCACAAATAAACTATCCGTTATATAGCAGTCCCTTGAGGATTCGTGAACAAACAAGATCCCCGACTTCTTTAAGAAGTCGGGGATTTGAAAGAGGTCAATTTTCACAAATGAAATAGGATTGCTATAGTTTTATCTACTAAAAGATAGTCAGGGGCGATGCAAGTTTGACCAGCATTAATAAACTTGCCCCAAGTAATCCTTCTGGCGGTGTGTTCGACGTTGATGTCACAATCTACAATACAAGGACTCTTCCCGCCGCTTCTAAAAACCTACGCATATCTGGGGATTAGTCCGTAAATATGGGCAAGCTCAACTCCACGGTATAAGTTCGCTCGATTAGAAGCGCTTTTCAGCTTGGTTCCCTTGCTTCGTAGCTCAGGTTCTTTGACCACTAATCCCCAGTTAGAGATACTGAAACGAATTTCAATACGAGACTTAAAAAATATTCAATTTTTAATAATTAGTTTGTGCCAAGTGTTTCTAGGGTTTCACGCCAAGTAAGCTTTTGCATCCCGTACTAATCAAACGTTGATTGATTATACAACAACAAACGTACAGTTTCCGCATTCCGATGGGCAATAATTCAGACATCTGCCTAGATATGCACAAAATTAACCGAGCAGCATCCAAGCCAATTCAAGAGTAACTGGTGTCAGATGTTTTGCCGCTGCCTCCATGACAATTTTGCCAATCGCTGTTCCGCCAGTAAAAAAGATGTGGTCAAACTTTTCTGCCAACAGTTTTTGGCTGGTTTCCACACCTCCTTCTACCACAGCAATATAAGCTGGGTCGAAATGGCTTGTAGCGAAAAACCGCAACTGGTCAGTTAAATTGTTGGTGCTGTAAGTCCGAACCGTTCTTGAAGAATACAAGCGCTCAACAACCTCATCAAGATAAAGTCAATTGAAGTGCGTGTAGTATCATCCATCTCAGGCAGCTCGTCTAGCAGTGCGATAACTGCTGCTTGGTTGTAAAAGGGCAATGATGCCATAGTTGAGCCGCGCAGCGTGTCTTGGATCAGTTCGTGCAATCGCTCATTCGGTTTAAAGGTAGAAGGCGGAGCAAGGAACGGGTGCTTTTGACGGTGGTAAACCGTGTCCGTCAGGAAGGGACGTGCCGCTTCTCGCAACACATATTTCTCGGTCATGCCGCGAATTTTCAGCGAAACCGGCATTTTACACACTAGCTCAACGACATGGTGATCGAGAAATGGCAAACGCCCTTCCACAGAGTGCGCCATTTCCACGCTGTCGCTCAGCATTCTGAGAATGTAGTGCAGAAAAATTGATTTAGACCACAAATAGAGGGATTGATGCACTGGTGAGCGCCCAGCAAGTTGCCCCTGCACATCGAATTGATTTAAAAAGATGCGATAGGCGTCCCGGTGTGCAAACTTCGCGGCAAATTCAGGCGCGTAGAGAGGGCAGACCTTAATACTGGTCGCTGAATTGGCTTCTATCCATGTGGGCACAAAACCTAACGTCCGTTTTATACTTGCCAACGACATCGCTGCGCCGTCAGGTAGCATGAAGCCGGAAGAGACTGCATTGTTGCGCTGTAATGACAATAACTGCTGTACAGTATCTTCGTCTTGCCGTTGTGTGTTGTAGAGCAACATATCCCGGCGTAAATGGGGATAGCCTCCAAATATTTCGTCGGCACCTTCACCAGTCAGCACAACTTTGTAGCCAGCCTCACGCACAGCCTTACTCATTAGGTATTTGGCAGCACTAGAGGCGTTGTTGAAAAGTACCTCACCATGCCAAACTGCGTCAGCAAAATTGTCGGCAAGGTCAGATTGGCTCACCGGAATGATTTGGTGATTTGCCCCGGTTCGCGTTGCTGTCTCGCGAGCGATCGCTTCTTCGTCATAGGCTGCATCGTCAAACGAGATGGTAAACGCACGAATTGGTTCAGAAGTGTGCGTTGCCGCTATGCCCAACAAGGCAGACGAATCGAGTCCGCCACTGAGATAGCAACCAACTGGCACATCAGCCCGTAAGCGCAGTCGAACCGCCTCGTCCAATGTGTACCGAAGTTTTTCAATGTATTCGCTTTCGGTATATTCAGGAAGCGGATCGTCGGTGCGGGGGTAATTAAAATCCCAGTAGCTAATCAGTTGAGTGTGGTAGCGCGAAGCAAGCAGGAAGTAACCGGGGGGCACCTGATACACGCCTTGAAAAAACGTGCGCTGTTGGTCGAACGAGACGTTGCTGGCTTGAAAAAAGGACTCGGGATCCCATTGGGCGGGCACACCGGCTGCTAACAATGCCTTGACTTCGGATGCCACATAGAGGGTATCGTTAATTACTGTGTAGTACAGTGGCTTGATGCCAAAGCGATCGCGAGCGGCAAACAGAAGCTCGTTTCGTTCGTCCCAGAGTACAAAGGCGAATTCCCCACGCAGATGATGCAAGCATTGTGTACCGAATTCGTTGTACAGGTGGAGGGCTATCTCACTATCAGAATTGGTACTCAGTCGGTAACCCCATCGTTTCAAGTCACGCTGCGTTTGTTCAAAGTCATAAAACTCGCCGTTAACAACAATATGCAGATTTTCGTCTTCGTTAGCAATCGGCTGATCCCCAGTTCTCAGGTCGATAATGCCGAGTCTGGCGTGACCTAATCCTACTCGTCGATGGGGGGCAACCCAAGACTTCTGTCCGTCTGGTCCTCGATGGTGTAAGCTAGCAGTCGCTCGCTTCAACGAGTCCTCTGAAATGGTTTCGTGTTTTGAGAACAATGCCACAATTCCACACATAAATTAGGCCTCCGTTTTCCAAGTGCCATGAAAACCAAAGGGAACGGTACTGGGTAATGCCAGCCTGCAAATAGGTTCGGCGTCAAGATGAGCGGCGTCAAATATCCAAACCTCACTTTTGTCGCGATCGCCATCAAACACCACGGTCAAAACCCAACCCTGTTCCGGATTGGACGCGTCTCTTACATAAATGGGTTCTACCGGATAACAGTTTTCACCCAAGTTTGCTTCCATGAGCCTTCCGGTTTCATGGTCGAAACGACCGATCGTACCCCATAAATCGTGCTTAAAATTAGCCCCTGACCGATATAACAATAAATAGGTAAAGCGCGAAGCTTGTCCCACCTGCTCGGAAGCGACAGTAGGGAACTCGCAGCCGCGATCGAGGACTTCATACATCTCGGTTATCTTGCCTGTTTGCGGGTTAAGGCGCAGCTGCCACAGGGTGCCTTTGGCTGCTGTCTGGGTCTGACCTGTTGGTATTTCCCTAAAATACTGATGGCTGCGAAAATCCTCGTAGCGCACAACGTCCACTACCACAGTTCCACTAGCATCTAGGTAACCATTGCTAAAATGCCACTGGAACCACGGCTGGGCTTCTCCACGACTGACCACCTCCAGAGTGGCTCGATCAATGACCAAAATCTGCGTGCCCTTGTTTGGCACCCAGGAAAACGAGTCACTAAAGCTTTTCTGCTTTGCCATGAAAGGCAATGGATTCATCCGCAGGGGAGGAATGAAAAACACCAAATACCTGCCCGCCAGGACAAAATCATGAAAAAACGGCAGACCATCGAGGGCGATCGCGGCTTGTTGCAGAATCTGTCCGGTGCGATCACTCTTGAAGAGATTCAACACCCCTTCTTTGCCGTAGGTAATTCCATAGTTATAAATTTCTCCCGTTTCCGGGTCGCGCTTGGGATGGGCGGAATAGGCGGAGCTAGCCTTTAGCTTTCCTAATGTATCGAGTCCAAAAGTATTTAAAGTCTGTAAATCAAGCGCATGAGGTGGTCCCCCTTCCCACATAGCTAAGAGCTTATCTGGCAATGCTATCACAGAAGTGTTCGCAGCATTCTTCAACTCCATACCGAACCGTTTCCACATGTCTCCTGGTGCCGTCATGCCATAGCCCCCGAAGATCAGCTTTCCAGCTTTTTCTTCCGCTTGGTATCCTACCGTTTGCACGTAGCGATAGACCCCAGTGGCTTCTTGATCTCTCAAATGCACTGCTAGAACTGCCCCATCCCCATCAATCCAATGGTTCATTCGCTGTCCCCCGCGCTCGAATCGTGCTGGTCCATTGCGATAGAGAGTACCACGCAATCCTGTGGGTATGGCACCGGAAAGAATGCGTAGTGGCGTCGGTCCAAACTCAGTTGGAGGATGGGCGAATGCCTTTGCCCAAGCTTTAGCTTGAGTTGGTTGAGTCGAGAAAACCATCAAAGACGCTCCTTTTTGTGTAATAGACTTTTTACAAAAGTCCGTGCGGAAGTGGGTATGAACCCACTCTCCCCCTCACTTTTGTACGACGCAGGCGACCATTCGTTCTGGTCCTCGGGACAGTTGCAGTGGAAAGGTCAGGACTTGCAGCCGCTGGTTATCAACTATACCGCTGAATAAGACGGTGTCAGCTTTGCATAAGCTAATTTCGAGGCTAATTTCAGAGCCGTTGATTGCTTTACGCAATGCCTCCACGGCTGTCCAGATCCGAGTTCCGGCTCTGGCTAGGGTATCTGTATTGTCCAGGAGTTGCTTCAAAATTGGCTCGTGTACATTGCTCAACAAGCCAGTCCATTGCAACAGCGTTCGTTGTACAACCCGTTCAATATCACAGCCTTGTGGTCCTGGTCCAACAACACAAACACAGACTTGATTGTCGTGGGAGAGGGAAACATCCAAATCCAGTCCCTCCACCGACTCAAGTACTGGTTTTCCAGACTCGCTCCACCTGAATTGAACCATTACGCTAACATCATCGCTACTGTTTAGAGCTAGGCTGGCTGCCTTATATAAAAGAGGCAGTTCACGCTGGTGCCGTTCCTCTTTGGGCAGCAAATGTAAACCTGGAAGATGAGCCAACGATATTTTCGGAGCGTTCAAGTTGAATTGCTCAGCTTGCTCGTTCAGTTTACGGCGCAGAATTGTTTCATCCCGCGGGCTGGGAGCGACGATTTCTTCAGCGGTCGGATTATCCTCACGATGTTCCAAAAGCCGTGTCACATAACCGTTAAGCCTTTCGGTGATGTACCCGTCATCATCAATCGCAAATACAGTGCTGCTGTACTCACTCTCGTTACGCGTTTGAGGAGTCATGACTCCGACACGCATTCCAGAGAAACCGCTGTGGCGTTGATAGATTTCAATGCTATCAATCCGCACAGGTAAACACAAATCTTTCGGAATCACAACTTGAGCAGATTGGAGCAGCGCGTCCCTAAAATAGGGGTCTCCAAGTAGTAAGGGCATTGCTTTTTCATCGGAAAAGCCGTTCTTACCTGCGGAGGATTCGGCACGTATTTGGGCACCGAATACAAATTTATTAGACTCAAGGCTGTAAATATGTTGTAGACGCTGGAACAGCGGACCTTGAAACAGTAGCCAGGTGTAGAGATCCTCCTGTGGCTGAATATCGAGAGGAGCTTCTGGGAGCTTGATATCCTCCTTTGGAGGGTTGTTTTCGATTCCTAGGACAAAGGTGGCTGAGAAATGATCGATAGCGAACCCTGTTTGCTCTGTTCTGATTGATGCACATACCCGCCGCACTGAGTCTTCAGACTCTCGCTCGATGACTTCCGCATGAATTTCAATGTCCACTCCTTTGTCTTTTGAGACGACGATGGGACGTTCAAGGCGGATGTCTTCAATGCGAAGGGCTTCTAAGGTATGCTCACCCGTTGCATAGGCAACTGCTTGAGCCATAGCTTCTAAGCCGAACACGGTTGGGAACAGGTATGACCCCTTGTAGACGTGATCCCGCAGGTATAAATCCCGCTCAAGGCTGAGGTGCGATCGCGCCACAACCTCTACGCCTGATTCGTTGACAAGAATCTGCTCAAGAAACCTTGACGCGGCTGGAAGTGCATACGGGGGTGGGTTCCAGGTATCGAAGCCTTGCATATCTAGCGCGGCTTTTGTGTACATCGCAGCTACGACCACAACTTGAACATCGCCTGGATCGTTTTTGGTTAGCCGCAAAAATCGACGTACACCCTCATCTTTAGGAATTGCGCCTATACCCATCTTCTCGAGACTCCGCACACTTCCCATCCGCGCACCCATTCCGACCTCATCCCAAACACTGTATGCGACGGAAACAACAGCGGTTTGCGGGTGTTGAGCTTTAAAGCCGCGTAGAATCAAATCCATAGCTTCATTAGAGAAGGCATACCAAGCATTGCGTTGCATTCCTGTAACGCCGATGACTGACGAAAGAGCAGCAAAAAGCTTCAGTGGTGTACCTTGAAGCGCATGATACAAGTTCATGACGCCTTTGAGCTTAGGGCTGACTTCATCAAACGCCGATGCTGTAGATACCTGCTCCGCACGTCTTGGCCAGTTGAGGGCGGCTCCATGAACTACGCCTGTGATTTCGCCTAGCTCTTGTCGTATTCGTTGAATCACAGTCATTACTGAGTCGAAGTCGGAAACGTCGCATGTGTAGTACTCACAAGTCAACCCAAGAGACCTGAAGCGTTCAAGAGTACGCGCTGTTTCTGTAGTCCCGCGTCCTTCTTCTTTTGGGTGCGGTGAACGACCGACAAGCGCCAGGCGAGCGCCTGTATCCTGAGCTATGGCGATCGCACACTCTGCGGTGATACCCTTGGCTCCACCTGTTACAATAATTACATCGCTAGACGACCATCTAATATTGCGGCTGTGATAAAGAGCGGGTTCTTGCAGGCATGGTCTGGGAACACGACGGAGCAGTTGTGTATCATAGCCTACAGCAGTGTAGCCATCCTGAGTGGAGACTTCAGTGAGTACGCGTTCCGCCAGCAAGGCTGGATTTACCTCCGGCGAGAAATCGATGACGCGAACTTTCAGATCAGGTCGCTCGAGATGGATGGTGGCTGCAAAAGAAACGGCGCAGCATTGCTGCATATCGGCTATCTGTGGCTGTGTTCCGAAATATCCCCCGCCAAATTGGACATAAGCCACCGTCGTACGCTTACCTGCTTTTCGCTCTGCTGATGGTATGGCTGCCAAACTGTTTAACCGCCCAATCGCATCGAGCAGACGAGCCTCTGGCGACAACTCGCTACTTGGTATACGGGGTAGCACAGCAATGAAGTGGGTAAAATCAGTGCTTTCCGTCAGTGCGCTAAGACGTGCTTCGGCAAAGGAGACGGCTTCAACTTTAGCCCCTTGATCGTGGAGTTGGTCGTACAACGCCTGTGCGATGTTTAGGTTGCTTTCTTCACAGAGGATGAGTACGTTCGCAGTTTGCCAATTTTCCTGAACATATCCTTCTTTTGGAACTGATGGCAATTCCTCGACCATAGCCCGGACGATAAAGTCACGCACCAGGGTCTTTCGTTTTACCTCTTTTATCACTCCTGGCACGATACCGTTTCTATTTCCGGCTGGCTCGCTCTTGACAGTTGACCCATTCACTGTGGTCTGTGTCGGTGCAGCAGCGACTTCACTGATGGTGCCGCTACTATCTGCCATGACTGCACGAATCGCCTCGGCAATCTCCTGGATTTTGGCGTTGGCTAAAGACGCTGGGTCGATCTTCGCTGCTACACCAAATTCGGAGGCGCTGGCTGCTATCACTTCACCCGCTTTGATTGAATCCAGGTTGAGATCGTCAAGTAGTCGGGTTTCTGGCGTGATGCTCTGTGGTGTGAATCCTGTTTGTTGAGCAATCAGGTTCACGAGGAAGTCCTCGATACTACCTGTTTTGTCCCGGCTAATAACATTGTGCGTTGCCGCAACTTCACTGATAGTGCCGCTACTATCTGCCATGACTGCACGAATCGCCTCGGCAATCTCTTGGATTTTGGCGTTGGCTAGAGACGCTGGGTCGATCTTCGCTGCTACACCAAATTCGGAGGCGGTGGTTGCTATCACTTCACCTGCTTTGATTGAATCCAGGTTGAGATCGTCAAGTAGTCGGGTTTCTGGTGTGATGCTCTGTGGTGTGAATCCTGTTTGTTGAGCAATCAGGTTCACGAGGATGTCCTCAATACTATCGGTTTTGTCCTGGCTGGCAATAACACCCTGTGTTGCCGCAGGCTTAGGCACTTCAGGAGTAGAAGTAGGGGACACAAAAACTGGTGCCTTCCCTGTGCCATTGCTACCAATGGGAGAAGTGGAAAGCAGCGGCAAAGTTTGCAAGTCCGCTCGAATTATCTCTGTCAGAAACCCCGCACGCCGAGAAATGTAATCAGACAGTACCGCCCACGGAACCTGAGTCTGTTCGGTGAGCATTGAATGAAGCGAGGTTTCGGACGCTCCAAGGGCAGGAGATACGCTCGTCTTAGACACCTGGAACGGCCTTTCCAAGGGGTTTTCGATGAACATACGTTTTGATGCTGGGACAAAGGGACGCACAAGACGACCCTCGTACAGGGCTTCCCACTTGATTTCACAGCCGTGGACAAACAGGGCGGCTAGCATCGTGTTCAAATCCCGGTCAAGTCCGGCTTTCGATTCAACAGGAAAACACTTTGGCTGTTCTGAACCAACAATATCGCGCACCAAACCGGAAAGCACTTTGCCAGGACCTACCTCTACTAGCAAATCGCTCTTCTGCACCAGCGTTTTCACTAGAGAGATGAAATCTACTTGTGCGACTACTTGATTTGCAAAGTGTTCACGCAGTCGAAGTCCCTGTGCTGGTTGCCGCCCGTCCAAACTTGAAAATAGGGCAAAAGGTGTCTCTAAGAGCGTTTCTGGTACCAGTTCGTACTGGCTCAGATGCTTGGCGGCTGCAGAGACTAGTTGAGAATGAAAGCCATTGGAAACCGGAAGCCGACGCGTTTGGATTCCGGAAGCTGTGGCAAGTTCAATCACCTGCTCAATACTCGCCTGCTCTCCAGAAATCACCATCTGCTTTGGGCTATTGATGTTTGCTAGGACGGCGTAGCCACTGACTTGCTTTAACAGTGTTTCGGCTGTTTGTTGCGAGCAACCGAGACTTGCCATAGCGCCTTGGCTATTGCCGTTTACGGATGCGGACATAGCCTGTCCTCGAACCGCTGCTAGACGTAGGAGAGCCTCCTCGTCAAAGGCACCTGCTGCGTGAAAAGCAGTTAGCTCTCCCAGGCTATGACCACCCACAGCAGTTGGCTTGACCCCGAGACGATTGAGGTAACGCATCCAAAGAAGCGAAGCAAGGCAGATGGCTGGCTGAGCAACTTCGGTTTGTGCCAGTGTCCTCGACCACCCTTCAACTTGCTCTCTATTAATAGCGCGGTCTACTGGACGGTAAATGAATTCACTCACTCCTTGGCAACCAACAGAGCGCAGCCAGCCATCCGCCTGCTCCACCAGTTCCCGTGCCCAGCTAAAGCGCTCTACAAGAAATCGCGCCATATTTAACTGCTGGGAACCCTGTCCAGGAAACAGAAAGCCGACTTGGTTCTGCCGAACAGCATTCCCAACCCAGACTTCTTTCTCTTGAGAGATGACTACCTCTCCTTTAGCAGGGGGTGTTTCACGCACCAATTTTTCCAGCAGGCTGAGACGTTCAATCAGCTCCTTAGGTGTACCCGCAATCACCGTTGCTCGAACAGGCATTTGCGGTTCTAGTTCGCGGGTAAGGTGCAAAGCCAGATCGGTAAGTTCGCACACGCTCAACCCGGACGCAATACTCATCACAGCCGCAGTGCGTTGCAGCAAAGCAGAAACGGATGCGGCACTGAGCACGAATATCTCCGTTTCTTGGTTGGAAACCAGCAAAGACCGCTCCTCAATCGACGGTTTGAAGTGAGCAGCTGGAGCATCGCCAGATTCAAGAGTCACGTGGCAATTAATTCCACCGAATCCCATTGCAGAAACGCCTGCACGCAGGGTCTCCGTCGGGCTGCGAATTTGTCCTTGCAGGATCGGGTAAAGACACTGGGCGGAACTCTCAAATACTGCGTTTGGCTCCTTGCAGCCAGCTACCGGGGGCAAAACACGACGGTTGACAGCCATAACCGCTTTAATGAAAGCTCCTATACCAGCCGCCGCTTTGGTATGACCGACGAGGGATTTGAAGGAGGTGACACCGCACGAGCGAGGACTTGGCTCATCAGAACTCATTGCCAAGGCAATTGCTTCGAGTTCGGTGCGATCGCCCACAGGTGTGCCGGTGCCGTGTCCCTCAATGAAGTCGAGTTCGCACGGACTGTAAGGAGCTCGCTCATACGCACGGCGTAAAGCTTTCGCCTGCCCTTGGCGGCTCGGGGCTGTCAGTCCACCTTTTCCATCAGATGAGATTCCCCACCCATTCAACACGGCGTACACATAGTTACCGTCAGCGCGAGCATCCTCTAAACGCTTAAGAACAACAAACCCACATCCCTCTCCTGGAATAAAGCCACTCGCCTTACGGTCGTAAACTGTCATATCTCCAGCAGTTAGGGCACCGGTCTTGGCAAAACCAATCAATTCAAAAGTGTCCAGACTGATATCGACGCCCCCAGCAAGGGCAAGGTCGAGGTCGCCGTTGGTCAGAGCGTTAGCAGCAGTGGCTACGGCAATCAGTGATGAAGAACAAGCTCCATCCACTGTGTAACCGCCACCGTCAAAGTTGAAGAAGTTGCAGATTCTGCCTGCGATCGTGTTGGAAAGATTGCCTGAAAGCGTGTCCTCGGTAATTGGTGAAAATACAGACTTGTAATACTCCTCCATAGTCTCTGCTAGGGAGGTGACAACTTGCGACGGTAGACCCTTTGCCTCGGCTGCAGCAATCAATGCACGCCGGACATACGGCCAGCGCAGTCGAACGTTAGTAGAGCGCGAAAACTCTCCTGTCATAGTGTTTCCGAGCAACACGCCAGTACCTTCAGTCGCAACACTTTCACGTGTGTACCCAGCATCCTCTAAAGCCTTAGTCGCGACTTCTAAAGCCACCCAGTGGGCAATATCTGCTGTTTCAATCACCGTTTTGGGAATGCGTTTACTGGCCCAGTCGAACTCAAACCCATCAATCACCGCCATCCGAGATCCGTAGGTTTTGTCTGGCACTGTAGGATCTGGATCTTGATAGTCAGAAAGCGGCAACCGCTGATCTGGCGTTCGCCGGAACTGTTGCCGCCTCGCCAATATGTTTTCCCAGAGTTGCCGTAAATCGCTTGCCCCTGGATACAAGCAGCCCATTCCAATAATTGCAATACCTGGGGTAGATGCTTTGGTTTGCATGACAGTGTTTTTTCTGATTTAATTTACAGATAACTGGTTGAAAGGCTTATGTCACAGGTTTTTCAAACATACCGCCCATCATCAATTCAGGCGCTGTGGTTGGATTCATATAAATGGGCACTGACGTTTCCGGTAGGCGAGTGTGAAGATAGCCTTGGGTAGGAATTCCCCTCGCCAGACCGATATAGTGATTCAAGCCTGCCGCCACCAACTGCTCAACGGCGAAATAGACAAACAAACGGTTGAGGCGCATCCATCTTGGCAGTATCGCTGCAAGCTGTGTGAACTGGTCGGCAGCTATGCTGTCTATCTCAAAGTTGTGGTTGCCGCCTAAAAGGTAGTTGTTAATGCGACTGACGCTAGGCTTGGTTGTCTCGATGTCCATTTCGCTCTCCGTTAACAGAGTTGTGCTCAGAAGAGAGGTTTGGCACTACAGAAACGATTCTGTGCGCTTATAGACCAGGGACTGTTACCTTAGTATAATTACTAATAGTGTTGGCAAACTTAAAATTAATATAAATCATATACTCAGCTAAAATGCGGTTGCCATGAATAATATTTTGATAACCTTGTCATTTCTTTCGATCTTGTTTTTGTAGAGTCTGATCCACCAGCACCTTACCCACAGCGCACAATATCCATACCCACCAGCACCGACCTATCCAACGGATCTCGGCTACTACGCCAGGGCAAATACATCTAAATGTGCTTGACAAATTATTATTTATCTGGATAAAAAATGGGATAATCGTGTGTCGTAAACTATCTGACTCTCCAAACAGGGCGATCGCTTCCTTTAGAGAATCGATAATGGTGGTATTGTTCAGAAAGACTCTTTAAAGCAAGAAAAACCACCGTATAGAGCAAGTTCCTCTGAAACTGAAGCCGAAAATTACGATTCCAGACCACTTTGCTGATTTGGAAGATCCCAGAGTAGAGCGCACAAAACAGCATAAATTAATTGATATAATCACTATCGCCATCTGTCCTGTCATTTGTGGAGCAGATAGTTGGGTTCATCCTCCCTATCTCCCCACCTACTCCTCTGCGTCCTCTGCGCCTGGTGCGGTTGATTTCTCCCACCCCCCTCATCGCCAACAACGCCGTCCCATACGCCGCCTGTGTATTCACAGGACGCACCACAGGAACCTGCAAATACCGCACTCTAATCTCACTCCAAGTGTCATTCGCCGCACCACCACCAGCAGTATAAACGCGGGTTAATTGGTCTGCTCCGAATTCCTGTAACAATTCATATCCTCGTGCTTCTATCCGAGCAATGCTTTCCAGCAACCCATGCAAAAATTCCACGTCATTATTCGGACGCGGTTGCAATCGCGGCGCTAGATTTGCGTCATTAATCGGAAAGCGTTCCCCAGGCTTCAACAACGGATAATAATCCAACTCGCTGACTTTTGACCCATCAATCTCACGACTCAAGCTTTCTAACTCAGCATGAGTGAAAAATTGCCCTAGCACAGCACCCCCAGTATTGGAAGCACCCCCAGTCAACCATAAATCCCCCAGGCGATGGCTGTAAATCCCGTATTTCGCATCTTCCACACGGGTGCGACTCAACAGTTTCAGCACCAGCGTTGAACCAAGGGAAGTCACTGCTTCACCAGGGAATTGCGCACCACTGGCGAGAAAAGCTGCAATACTATCAGTTGTTCCAGCACATACATAGCAATCTCGATGCAAACCGAACTGAGACGCAATCTCAGGGCGTAATCCAGCAATAAAAGTTCCAGGGGTTACTACTTTAGGTAGATGAATTCTTACTTGCATCTTTTCTAACCACTCTGGGTATATGAATTTTTCTACGTCATAACCCAGCTTTAAAGCATTGTGGTAGTCACTAACACCTAATTGTCCATGTAGGAGAAATGCCAGCCAGTCAGCTTGATGCAGAAAATATCGGGCTTGAGCAAAAGATGGTAATTGCGACATCCACAGAAGTTTGGCAAGGCTAGAAGTTGCGCTTAATACAGTATGATTTGGAGGCGCTATGCTTCTCAAGTGCTCTATCACCGCCGCTCCTCGTGCATCGTTGTACAGCAGTGGTACATCCACAGGTTTACCAGCATCATCGCACAGCAGAACCGTGGAAGATGTGCCGTTGATTGCGATCGCCCTCATTTCGCCCCGCAATTGTTGAGGAATTTGCTCAAGCAGGCTAAACAAAGCTGTTTTCCAACAACTTGCTAAGTCCGAAACTTCTGACATTTCAAAGGGATAACGCGCTTGGGCTTGAATACAAGCTTGCTCGTCAATCACCACAGCCCTTGCACCTGACGTGCCAAAGTCTATGCCCAAATAAGAATCCATATTTTTATAAATTTTTCTAATAACTCATAACTAATGATGAGCGATTGTTGCATCTTGTAACAACCTATTCCCCAATCTTGGCAAAACAAGGAAAAGTAGTAAACGAGCTATTCAAAATCTGGTGATATTGGGAGGTTTCAAATCATGTCTATGTTAGATACTCTGTACCTCGCTCAGGTGACAACTTCGATCTCAGATACTCAAGTGTACATCGCTCTTGTTGTGGCGCTGATTCCAGGCGTTCTTGCTTGGCGGTTGGCAACAGCGCTTTACAATTCGTAACACCTCGAAGAGCTAATAAACCTGGCAGTCCGGAGTGCAGTTCAAAAGACAGTTGCGGCTTAGTGTCGTAATTTGTTGTAAACCGCACACGTAGTCATGCCAGGTTTATTTTTTTCAACAAAGAATCTCAGTGTACCAAGTCCGAAAAAATGAAGTAATATGACAGCTAAATAAAACCACAATTAGTGCAGCTACGCTTTTTGTGGTGCGTCCGCTCATTCAGCGAGGTTCTTTTTATCACTATGAACGCCTTTCAACCCTCTAGACCCCCGCTACAACCTATACAAAAGCGTCGAGCCACCCCTCGACCAAAGCGGCGTCTTCGCCAACGCTCTTATCAAGTGATGGCAGTGGAAACTACGGCAAAAATAGCGGTTAATCTTGTCATTTCAACAGCAGCAATATCCGCTCTGATACAACTTTTGCCTGAGCATTGGTCACAGCAAGATAAGTTACGAGCGATCAGCATTGATGTCAAGCAAATGCAAGAACGTGTGGATAAGTTGCAGGCAGAATTTAGCCGTAGCTTTGATCCGCGCCAAGCTAAGATAATTATGCAAGAACAGGGCTATCGATTTGACCCTAACCAGCGTCAAATCGTGTTCCCAAAGGATGCTACAGTTGAACAAGCACAATAAAACTCATTCCTTATTGCGTAGTTATTACCCCGTAAATAAATTGCGAAGATGGCAACAAAGATAATAGCTAATAGTGAATAGCTAGTAGCTCAGTTTTTAGGAGCTATATAGTTATCATCTATTAGCCATTGATGGTTATCAGGATGTTTCTGACTTTGCATTTCATGGATACGCCATGCATAGGGCAATGAGTGCAAAATCTACCAGTTAAGATGCTGTGGACGCAGCAATTCATCTAACCAATTCTCAACTTGTAAACGCAAGCGCAAACCTGGATCTTCGCTGTTTAAGCTAACAGAAGGCAGTTGAGTTAGGGCGCGACGATAATCAGCGATCGCGCAATTCCAATCGCCCCAAATATGATAAGTTCTACCTCGTTCTGCTATAATATGCCCTTCTAATTGACCAAAAAGCAGAGCCACCTCAAAATTCTCAATTGCCTCTTCGTATTGCCCCAAGTCGCGTAAGGTAATGCCTCGGTTAATCCATGCCCTAACGTGGCTGGGATTCAAATCTAATGCCCGATCATAATCAGCGATCGCTGCTAGCAATTCTCCACACGCTGCATAGTAGTTCGCTCGATTGTTATAGGCGCTGGCTAATTTCGGATTAAGTTCCAACGCTGTGTTATAATCACAAAATGCTTTTTGCGTTTCGCCACTTTGAAAATAAATTAGCCCTCGATTGTTGTAATCAATAGCATTGTGGGGATGACGATGAATTAATTGGCTCAATAATGCGATCGCCTCAATGTAGTTTCCTTGCTGAGCCTTTGTTAGAGCACGAGAGCGCAAGTAGCTGTCTCCCAAAGCAGGTTTGCTGCTACCGTTAGCCCCTTGCTGTTGTAGTACGTTTGTATTGTTAAAGGCAAATGGGTTGCGGTGATTTTGCTTGTCACCAAAGGATAAAAATGAGTGACTGTTCATATATTCCTACCTGAGCTGCTTGCTCTGTGAGATCAACTTATAGGGTTCCCCGTTCTTGTGGTTTTCTAACTGTGTCACTTGTTAAGGTGGCTATGAGTACTTGGGCATAAGCATTGTAGCTAAATGCAGCCAAAGGTAATTTGTGATCTATGCCTACAAAAGCCATATAGCACTTTGAGTCCCACCAAATGAAGACACACTATACCCAATAGATGCTTCAATCTAATAATTGATACGTCTTCCCCAAGTCGAATTCCAGAAATAGCAAATATCAATCTCATAGAGTATTTAAGTAGTGTGAGCTACAAGTTGATAAAATGCCAAAAAGCCCTTGTTGTTAAAGAACTCAGAATTCAGCTGTCAGAACACAGAAAAATAAAGATATTGTGAAGACTTTCGGAATTCTGAATTGTATTTTTTGAAGTTTTGAGAAATTTTTCTTATGGTAAGTGTCACTTCTTATCCCAATGCTCCTGATTTAGCCGCCGACGACTACATCGTCATCGGCTTAGCGACTTGCTTTGTCAAAGAAGACGGAGAAGTTCATCAAGTCGAAGTTATAGAACCTATTCCCTCTGCGTCCTTGGAAACGCTCGTTAAGGGTATTTCTACCTCCTTTAAGTTCGCTTGTGCCACGACTTTGGGTTCTGTAGTGGAGGAAGACAAACTTCAAATTCCGGCTGGTTTTCCGCAAACGGCTCAGTTTTGTGATGATTTTGTGGAACGGGCGATCGCCGCTGCTCGCACCTACAAGCGCCGTGAAGCTGCTAAATCTCTGATTCCTCTTGGCGCAACTTATACTGAGTTTAAATATTCTACTGAACGCAAGCGAGTGCTAAATGCTTCCCGAGTTGTCACAAAGGAAGACAACGTTAAACAGCATTCGCATACTCATAAAGTTCTTTAATCGGTCATCAGTTATCAGTCATGATTTATATGTCTCATAAATTCCTATAAAAATACCATATAATTACTGGTAACTGTTGACTGTTTTTTATCACCAATTGAGTCAGTATGTTGAAGCTTTACGGCGGTGTACGTAGTCGCGCATCAATTGTCCAGTGGTATTTAGAAGAACTGGGAGTTCCCTACGAATTTGTCAAACTGGATATGCAGGCGGGTGAACACCGCCAGCCTGAGTACTTGGCAATTAACCCAATAGGAAAAGTTCCGGCGATCGTTGATGGTGATTTGCAACTTTGGGAATCTGGGGCAATTTTGCTGTATCTTGCCGAGAAGTATGGCAAAGTTACGTCCTCCCCAGAGAAACGCGCGGAATTAGCTCAATGGGTGTTGTTTGCCAATGCAACCCTCGGACCAGGAATTTTTGCAGAAGCAAGCCGGGAGCGAGAATTGCCCCTCTTGATGACTGCTTTAAATGAAATTTTTGGGCGTCAATCTTTCTTGTTAGGCAATGAATTCACAGTTGCTGACGTAGCTGTAGGCTCTATTTTATCTTACATTCCCATCTTGCTCAAGCTAGACCTGAGTTCCTACCCAGCGGTATTGAACTACATGAAGCAGATGTCTGAGCGTCCGGCTTTTCAAAAGAGCATTGGCGGACGCCGTTGATCAAGTGGTAGGCAATACCCACTATTCGACTGATTGCTCTATGTGTTTGTAATAACTAGGCTAGGCAGTATGCCTGCCCTAAAGCGGGTTGCGAGAAATCTGGGCTTCGCATCTGGTACAATAAACGCCTAACACCGCGCAAATTGCGTAAGGGCTGGAGATGGTAGAAGAGAGGACGTTTCGAGTGTGATTGTACCTGTGATGCCGCTAATCGAATACACGTGAAGTACCTACACCGACAGCCGCGGTACGGTGTAGGCTTCCGGCGTCATTGACAAATGCCTTTCCACGTTGCGGTTTATTGGTCTTACTCTGCCTCGGCACGGCAATAACGGGGTTCCCTCCGCCCTAACAGTAATATCCGAATTCCTTCATTTGTGATGTTCAATGCTGCATTACCATCACGGTCATGATGAGTATTACACTTGGGACAATCCCATTGACGAATATCGAGCGTTAACTCATCAACGATATGACCGCAACATGAACAGGTTTTGGAACTGGGAAAGAATCTTCCTATTTCTACAAGTTGTCCCTCTTTGAGTTTCAACTTGTAGTCTAGAAAATTGATAAACATCCCCCAACCCACATCGGATATTGACGCGTGACAGCTTCCGGTTCCGTACCATCCCCTTCACATTGAGATTTTCTACAATGATGATTTGGCTTTGATCTACCAGCTTTCTACGCGCGTTTATGCAGAAAGTCTTGGCGGGAATTTGATACTCGTTTATGAACAAGAGCTACTAGTTTTCTGTACTTGTTTTTTGAATTACTTTCTTGTACAGACGCGCCATGGCGCGTCTCTACACGGGCAAACTTCTTCTGCTTACGCGCTAGATTTTTCTCATGACGCTTAAGATGTTTTGGATTTGAGTATTTGATAACTTCAATTAACGTTTTTGTCAAGACTAATTAAGATGCGTTTGCCCTGGCTGTAATACTGGTTGTTTTTGACATACTCCCCACCCCTTAGGCATGGGGATTCTAGGCTCAAACAGCGATTGCGGACAAGGTCGGGTTGGGTCACAACGATTGAAAAATCTGCCGAGCCTCCGGAAAAATCGCCCATGTATAAATACTCCTGCATGCCTCCAAAATCTCAGGTTTGGGCGATTTTTCCGCCCAGATCGTTGGCGCTAAACCAACGCGCTTAGTAATGAGGCACCGCAGTTTTTCCGGTTTTAACGTCTTTCGCGAAATTCCCCATCCGCCTGTGCGGTGGGGATGGATAGCGA